>JBOHQZ010001178.1:0-2197 GCA_050732275.1 bacterium | reverse complement strand
CATGCAATGTTACGCGTATGACATCGGCGGCAAAAAGATCAGCGAGCATGGTGTGAAAATCGACACGGTCTACCAATACGTTTTCACTCCGGAAGGCAAGATCATCGCCCGGCCGAGCATGCACGGCAGTTTTCCGGTAGATTGGGACGGCGACGGCGTGCGCGAAATTTGCATGCGCAACGGCAAAGTGAGCCGCTTCAACGGACCGGTCATCGCCAAAGTCGATTCGAATACGATTTTCGGGGCCGACCTGTTTGGCGATCATCGCGAAGAAATCGTCGCGGCACCGGCAAAAGACAGCAGCGTCTATATTTATTTCAATACCTCCCCCCTGGAGGCGAAGCCGCGGATCACCCCGCTCGCCGATCGCCAATATCGCAACGACGTCTCGCGCACGGCCATGCAGCACAATCTGATTCCGTTTGAAAGCGGCGTTCTTTCACCCCGCGTTACACGGCTCTCCGTCGCAGATTCCGTCAAAATTGCTCAGGTGAATAACTAAAAAACCTCAACGTGAATAGTCAAACTGATGAAAGGGCAAAATCATTAAAACGTTTTTAATCATTTTGACCACAATAATTTTGACTTTATCAATCTCTACCGTGCATTCGCACTGCCAATGTCATAGAGAAAGTGGAAATCCCAAATGATCGATGCCTCACCTCATGCCGGGTCAACGTCCCGGCGCCTTAGTTTGGTGGATTGCAAATATCTGCCGTTGATTTTACTGCTCAGTTTCGGTTTGAATATTTGGGGCAACCGCTGGGGCGCACCCAACTATTGGCATCCGGACGAAATCGCGCAGCGCGCCTACAACATGTTTGCCGAGCGCGAGCCGAATCCGCATCACTTCGCGTATGGCGGCTTGCACTATTACACCATTTGGATCGGCGCGGTTCTGCCCGTCAAAGCCTACGAGCGCTTGGTCGATCCACCGCCGCCCGGAATCACCTCTCCCGATGGTAAACAGTGGATCGTGCGCGAACAGGCCCGCGTCATTCAGATGGCACGCACGCTTTCCGGCATCATGTCCGTGCTCGTCGTGGGATTGGTGTTCATCATGGGATCGGTTCTCTTTGACAAGCGTGTGGGTTATCTCGCTGCGCTGCTGCTGACGGTGTCGATGTCGTTCGTCACCATCGCGCATTTTTCCACCGTCGATGCGCCGTCGAATTTTTGGTATTGGCTGGCGTGTGCATTTTCTCTCTTCATCTGGAAGCGCGGCACATGGCCGTGGTATTTTCTCGCCGCCCTCGCCGCGGGTTTGGCCATCGGCGTGAAAACCGATCGCTTAATGATTTTGTTTCCGCTTTTGGTTTCGCACTTCATGCGGCGGGAAAGCCGGCAATTGAGCAAACTGCTGTGGTTCGCCGTTCTCATCCCGCTTGGCTTCGTTCTCGCCAATCCGGCGCTGCTCATGTCACCGTTTGAATTTCTCGACGGCTATTCTCGCGACCTGTTCTTCAATAAAGCGCGCGGCGTGCCCGGACAAACTTCATATCTCACCATGCTCGTACATGCCAAATCCGGATTGGGCTGGCCGCTGTTCGTTGCTGCGCTCGCCGGCGTCGCCTTCATGCTTTATCATCTCGTGCAGCGCCGGAATACCGCCGCACTTGCCTGGCTTCTCATCACCTTTGCACCGTATTATGTAATCTTCGGCTCCACCTCGGAAATCGCCTTGTGGTATCTCCCGATTTTCTTCCCGGGCTTGATGCCTTGCGCCGCCTACGCCGCTGTCGCGCTGATGGACACTCTGCCGCAGCGCTACACGGTTGCCGTCAAAGCCGCTGTCGCGGTAATTTTCGTGTACTCATTTTTGAATAGTTTGTCCATCGCTTTGCAGTTCTCCAATGACTCGCGTTATTTAGCCAACGAATGGATCGAGCAAAACGTCCCCGCCAATACGACTATAGAGATGCTGGCGCGCGGACCGGCAGTGCCGCGCGAAAAGTACGTGCTGGTCAACCCGCCGCCGGACAAAGAATTTTACGAGTTTGCGATGCAATGGCACAACAACTTGAATAACGACCAACTCTACCAAAAAATCCGCACGGCCATTCTCGATTTCGAAAGATGGTATGAGCAACGTTCAGGAACCCCGGCCCGCGACGAGCCTTATGTAGGCTGGTTCGATGCCATTCCGGCGATGTATGAAAAGACCGATAACGCTGCAGCCACCACGAATGGTGTCGAG
>JBOHQZ010001177.1:0-2199 GCA_050732275.1 bacterium | reverse complement strand
CCGGGTCCAAAAAGAGACTGTCATTCCGTAGGAATCTTTTTTCATTTCAAGCAATGTGCTCGTGCAGAAAAGGATTCTTCCGGAATGACATGATCGAGGATGGCCGAATAGTTACGATTGAGTTGAATTTAAATTGATCGCGCCGTCGAGCTGGCTTACGCTATTCAGCTCATCGGCGTATTGATTTATTGGCTGATCATACTTTTTGGCTCCTCGGCTCTACCGAGCGTCTTCAGCAGTTCGGTGAGCTGGCGCTTCTCTTTCGAAGTGAGTACACCGGCGAACGCTTCGAGGCGCGCGGCGAGCAGAGGAAAAATTTTGGCGATGAGCTTGCTGCCGTCTTCCGTCAGATGAATGAGAAACATGCGGCGGTCTTCAGCGTCCGTCACGCGGCGCACCAGCCCTTTTTTCTCCAGCCGATCCACCACGCCGGTGACGTTGGCGCCGCTCATCAACAGCTTGGTGCCGATCTCGCACATTTTCATCGGACCAAGATGAGCCAGCGATTCGAGCACGCCGAACTGCGGCGAGGTCAGATCGAAGGATTTGAGATGCTGTGCCTCGGCCTGGGCAAAGGAATTGAAGCAGCGCGCCAGCACGACCCACAGCTTCAACGCCTCTTTCCGGCAAGCCGGATAGCTGTCGCGATCCAGCACCGCACATTTCGTCAAGCGTTCGTTCATTGCCATTGCAACAAAATCATTGAGAAGCTTATTCCAATACAGATAATTTATATATAAACTATTCATAAGTTAAACATCATTGTGCAAAAAGTCAAGAGTAGTTTACAGCATTTGGTAATGCCTCACTTATGGGTGGAAAACGTAGCGCAGTCATCCTGACTGCAGACAAGATGTCTGCGCTACTCCACCTGTAACTGACCCATTACAGCATTTGGTATCACCTCAGTAATTGGTGGACTACTAATCTGTCATGCTGGAAGCATCTTGTTACGGTCAAGCACGGTGCTGGATTTGAACAAGATTCTTACAGAATGACATTTTCTCCACCCTTGACTGAGGCATTACAGCATTTGGCATTGCCTCGGTGACGGGGTGGAGACGACGTCATTCCGGAGGAATCTTTTTTCAATCCAGTACCGTGCTTGAAAATAAAAAAGATGCTTACAGCATGACGAGGATGGTAGCCTGCCTAAAACTGTGGCATTACAATCAATTGGCGGCAACGCTTGACTTTTGGCATGAAGCTGTGTATCTTGAACTGAAAGCTTTGCTTCTTTATTCGCCAGAACAAATTAAGGAGAAAAGCGGTGTCTTTAGCAGAAGAGTTGGTCATCGTTCACGCCGGAAATGCGATCGAAGCTGGTTTTGTCAAAAGCCTGTTGGAAGAATATGGCATTGCGGTGCGTTTGCGGGATGAGATGATGGGAACGATCGCGCCGTGGTATGTGGCCCCGGGCGGCGTTGGCGCCGTCAAAGTCGTGGTGGCCAGAAGCGATTATGAACGGGCCAAAGCCATCATCGCCGAATTTTTAGAAACGGACTGACTCGCCTGTCTGCTGTGATTTGTAGTGCGCGAAGCGTAAGGCGTAAAACGTGAGGCGTAATTTTTGCCCTATGGATTTCAACCCCCAATTGCTTCCTTCCGACTTGCTGGCGCGGGCACGCGCACTTTTTCCTCACATCGCACGAGGCAAAATTTACCTCAATCACGCCGCTACCGCGCCGCTTTCTGTTCGCGTGCTTGATGCGATGACAGCGCATTTTCAAGAGCGCTCCAGCGGCAGTATTGACAGCTACTGGACAGACTTGCCCAAGAAAGAAGAGTGCCGCTCATTCGTGCAAAGGCTCATTCATGCCGAGTCGCCGGATCGGATTGCGTTCACGGCAAACACGTCGGATGCTATCAACATCATTGCTTCCGGCGTGCCGTGGAAATCCAGCGATCGCGTTCTGCTCAATGACATGGAATTTCCGGCAAACGTTTATCCGTATCTCCATCTGCGCCGGCTCGGCGTGGAAATAGATCATATTCGTTGCGCCAGCGGAAAAATAACGCCGGAAATGATCGAAGCGGCTCTCACACCGCGGACCCGCATTGTCGCGTTGAGCGCGGTGCAGTTCTTGAGCGGCTACCGCGCCGACATGGCTGCGATCGGCGAACTCTGCCGGCGGCGCGGCATCTTCTTCGTGGTCGATGGCATACAAGCCGTGGGCGCGATCCACATTGATGTGCAAG
>JBOHQZ010001176.1:0-2204 GCA_050732275.1 bacterium | reverse complement strand
TGATTATGGGGATGGATGTGAGTTCATTAAAAACGTCTTTGGAAACGAGGTGAATTTATTCTGCAAAGGATTTTTCGGGCAATGGCAATCCTTCAAAAATTTTGCTAACCGGCAGCTCGAAGCCGGGTAGAAGCTCCGGCGCGGTTAAAACGTCTCGAACGCTGTGTTTGCTGGCAGCCGTGCAAACCAACACCTCGCGCGTGTCGGCAATGACGACCCACACGATTTGCGTGCCTTGCTCGAGGTAGGCGTCGACTTTGTTCATGACCTTCAGGAAATTATCCTCGGGCGAGATGATTTCAACCGCCAAATCGGGCGCGAGATCTGCAAAACGCCATTGCTCTTTCGGCACGCGCTCTTTTTTTACAAACGCAATATCGGGAATGCGCGATTGATTCCGGCGTTCCGGCCAAAGCTGAAAATTGGTTTCGGTCACGGCTTCGCCAATAGGATTCTGTTCCAAATATTGATCGAGCTTTGCCCCGATTCGTATTTGGATTTTGCCATGCGCAAAGGCAGCCATTTTATAAACCACCTTTCCATTATAAAGTTCGGCGGGGTAGGGAAGCGAGGTTCTTTCCAATTCATCGACGGTGACGTCAGTGCGTTGCTCGATGGGAAGAATAGGCTTGACAGCGGCAGAAATGGTCTTGCCGGGCGACGCCCCAACTTCGATGATGTCAGTGGTTGCGGCCATTTTTTCTCCTGCAAGAATGGGGTGTGAAATTGATTTTATCTATGATGGCGCTATTGAGTTTTGTATTTGAAAATATAAGGATATTTCACGGCAAAATCAAGGTCATCGGCCAAAAACTTTAATCGGAGAAAGCATGCTCAAAAACTATCTCAAAATTGCACTACGAAATTTCCGCCGCCACAAAATCACGTCTTTCATCAATGTTGTCGGCCTCGCCATCGGCATGGCCTGCGCCGCGCTGATTTTGCTCTACGTCCGCCACGAGCTGAGCTACGATCGCTACCATCAAAACCAAGATCGCCTCTATCGGCTGGTGTCGAAGGTGCAAGGCGCGGCGTATGAAGCGGTGGCCAAAGTGCCGGGTCCTTGGAGCATCGAGGCGAAGAAAAATTTTCCGGAAATACAACACGTGGCGCGTTTCGTCTTTTTTAATGAGGTTTTGGTGAGCCGCGGTGAGAAACGTTTTTACGAAGGCGGCGGCTTCTTTGCCGATTCGACGGTATTTGAAGTTTTCAGCTTCGCTCTGCTCAAGGGAAATCCGCAAACCGCGCTGGTGCCGCCCAACACTATCGTTATTACCGAAACGTTCGCGCAAAAATATTTTGACGACGAAGATCCGCTCGGCCAAACGCTGCGGTTCGACAATCAGAGCGAATATCTCGTCACCGGCGTCATGCGAAATGTCCCAACCCCTTCGCACTTCACGTTTGATTTCCTCGTGTCGATGGCGACCTACGCAAACCCGCGGCGGGACAACTGGGAGTGGCTGCAATTCTACACCTACCTACTGCTCGCGCCGGGCGCTTCGCCACAAGCGGTTGCTGACAAATTCCCAGCGCTCTTGCGGCAACATGTGGAAGCCAATGTCGCTTCTAACTACACGCCCTATTTGCAGCCGCTGACCGATATTCACTTGCGCTCGCAACTGTTTCGGGAAATGCAGGCCAATTCGGATATCGCCTACATCTATATTTTCGCGGCGGTGGGATTTTTCATCCTGCTGATCGCTTGCATTAATTTCATGAATTTGACGACGGCGCGCGCCGCCACCCGTGCAAGGGAAGTGGGCGTCAGGAAAGTCACCGGCGCCGACCGCGGTCAGCTTGTCAAGCAGTTTCTCGGGGAATCCATTCTGGTGAGCGGCTTCGCCCTGCTCCTCGCGATGGCGGTGATCGATCTCTTGCTGCCCGCGTTTAATTTTCTCACCGGCAGAGAATTGGCCGTCGATTACTTTAATGACAAAATTTTCTCGCTTTCTCTGATTGGTCTTGCCCTTTTAGTCGGCGCCGTCTCGGGCAGCTATCCCGCTTTCGTACTGTCGGGCTTCAAGCCGGTGAACGTGCTGAAAGGAAAACTGCCGCAGTCGAGCCGGACGTGGCTGCGTCAGGGTTTGGTCGTTTTTCAATTTGCCATCTCGGCCTTTTTGATGATCGCCACCGGCATCGTTTACAACCAGCTTGATTACATTCAAAACAAAAGACTCGGCTTCAATGCCGAGCAGTTGGTG
>JBOHQZ010001175.1:0-2208 GCA_050732275.1 bacterium | reverse complement strand
CCTATCACCAACTCCGGCTCTCGGGCTGTGCTGATCGATCTCGACAATTGCCCGAAGCAGATTGATCTGCTGCACCAGGCGCTGGCCGGAATTACGCGGGCAGTGGCGTGTTATGGCAGCGTGGAACCCAAAGTGCAAGTCGGTTTGGTGCCGCTGCTGGCGGCTGCCATCAACGAGGGCAAGCTGGAAATCGTCAGGATGGAGAAGAGGGGGAGGAACGCAGCAGATTTCGGGCTGGCGTTTTGGGCGGGTAGATTGGCGGCGGAATTGCCGCCGGAAACCGAGTTTATTATTCTGTCACAAGACGGCGATTTGGATCACGTAGTGAATTTATTGCGCAGCGCCGGGCGCCAGGTCGAGCGCCTCGACGGCAAAACCTCGAAAATTGAAATTGCCTCCAAGCCGGCCGCTGCAAAAAAAACACAACCCGCAACCATAACGATAAAAAGAACTTTCGATGACTTCGTTGCAGACTACTGCCGGCAACACTTAAAAACCGGCAAAGCTCGCCCCGCCAAGAAAACAACTTTGATAAACAGCATCAAATCCTGCTTCAAAAAACACAAAGAAGTCAATCCGGAAAAGGTTGTGCAAGCCTTGCTCGAACGCGGCATCATCGCCATCGACGGGAAAGGCCGCGTCACTTATCCGGAAGCTGCACTGGAATCGCCGTTGTTGTCGGCTGAGGCAAAGAGCGGCGAGCTGCCGTTTTGAGAGCTTTCGGGCAAGGATTTACAGAAAAATTGGAGGGCGAAACTATTTAACCCCAATTTCAAAACAAAAAAATAATAAGCGGATTGAGCGGATTAAGCAGATAGATCATTGTGCTCGGAATTAAGTTTTTAAAATCCGCTTTATCTGATCAATCCGCTTACAAAAAAAAGGTTGAATAGGTAGTTTGGAGCAAACATGGGTGATTCTTCGTTCAACTCGCTTTCACCACCACCAGTGTCATGTCGTCTTGAGGCGAGACCGCAGCAGCAAATTGGTGGACCTGTGCGATGATTTTTTCCCGTAATGTCATGGCATTTTCCCAGCCATTTTCTTGAATGATTCTCGCCAACACCGCCGTTTCAAATTCGCGACCCGCCAGATCGCGCGCTTCGGTGATGCCGTCGGTGTAAAAGAGAAAAACGTCACCGGGATCAAAAGCCAATTCGATCTCTTCCAGCTTGGTTTGGAAAAATTGGCCGTTTTCCAGGCCGACACCGATACCTTTGGGGGCGATCTCGCGGCAGGTTTTTGCCTTTGCCGAGTAATGAATCAACGGCAAATGGCCGGCGCGAACCAGGCTCAAGCGCCGCGATTTGACGTCGAACGCTGCGCACATCAGCGTAATGAACGACTGCGCGGTGATGCTCTGATAGGTGATGGCATTGACCTCCACCACCAGATCTTTCAACGAACGATGGTGTTTGGCGCCGGCTTGCAACATGCCTTTGAGCTGCGACATGTACAGCGCCGCGGAAGTGCCTTTGCCGGAAACGTCGCCGACCACGACACCGAAGCGGCCGTCGACAAAATCGAGATAGTCGTAATAATCGCCGCCGACTTCCAGCGCCGGAATGGAAACACCGCTGACATCGAGGCCGGGAATCTGCGGGTCGGCCTGTGGCAGCGAGCTTAGCTGGATGCGGCGCGCCATCTCGAGTTCTTTCTTAAAGCGATCCTGCTCGCGCAGCTTCTCGGTCAACAACGCATTTTCCAACGCGATATTGATCTGGTCACCTAACGTCGCGAGCAGCTCCAAATCTTCTTTATAATAAGGCTCGTCGCCTTCTTTCGCGCCGAGCGTCAACATTCCCACCAAATTTCCCGAGGACAACAGCGGCAGCGCCAATTCGGCTTGCAACTGTTCCCAACGATTTTTCTCGTCATCGGCAAGATGTTCTTTTAGAAGAGAAAGATCGACAAGCTGCCGGCTTTCTTGCAGCCGCTTGATTGCTTTATCTTCCGTGGCAAAATCCGGCAACGCCGCGGCGTCGAGGCCTGAAGCGGCATTGGCCGTCAGCTTCGCCGCCGCGCTTTGGCACATGTACCACACCACCGGCTGAATGCGCATCGTGCCGGCGAGAAACGATTTCAACAGCTCGATCAATTTCTCCAAATCCACCACGTTGACGAGCTGATGGCGGAAAGATTGCACGGCTTCGCGATAGACGAAGCGATTCGGATAAAAGCGGCGATCCACAAAATTCTGCACGCGCT
>JBOHQZ010001174.1:0-2209 GCA_050732275.1 bacterium | reverse complement strand
TGAGATCGTTCAGAAAAATGTCCTCGCCTTGCACCGCGCAAAGCACGGGAGTGCCCAACGCTTTTTTAATCTCTTTGGCCATTCCCAAAAACATGGAATTGGTCAGTTGCACGATCTCGGGGCGATACGACTCTTGCAGCCATTGGATCAATTTCGCCAGTTCTTTTTTCTGGCGGCCTTCTTCGCCCTGCAGAACCGAGACGGTGAGAGCACCCAGATCTTTGGCATTCGTCGAAGCGCTAAAACGCGAGGCCAAATTCAACAGTGCGCGACCGTTGAAGAGCTTGTCCAGCAGCCACGGTGTGTGGCGAAACAACGAAAATTTTTGCTCCAAATAAACATTGATGCCGCCGTAAAAAACCTGATCGAGCGTGACGTTGACTTCGTCGGTTCGCAAAGGCGTATAGGTTGGAATCAACGCCACTTCGTGGTCTTTTTTAATGAGAGCGGCGGCAAGCGTGTTGTCGTGAATGCAACTGCCGCAGTACATGTTGGCGGCGCCGGCGGCGATGTAGGCGATTTTCATAAACTATTTCCATAAAAATTTTGCAACGAAAAGAGAACCGCAACGAAAAAAGCTTTTAAGCTGAGCTTTATTATCTTATGGCAAAATAATTTGGCAGCAAAACTATTTTTCCTTGATCACTTTTGACAAATGCATACTTTTTACGGCTGACTTTTGAGCTTTTGCAGTTTTCGCCGCATGAATTGCCTTGTGCGCCCATGCCGTCATCAACTCGCGGCTTTCCAAAACATTCGCCGGCACTTCGTAATATTGCAGTGTCGCCGGCCTGTTCTTGTACGGCTTAAATGGCTGCATGCCTTCAGACTCATAGTCGTTGCGATTTGAGTCGTCGACTTTGAAATAGAGTGTGTCATTAAAAAGGACGCCAAAGAAAATTGTGTTGAAATACAGTCCAGCGCCTCCGAACATGCTTTTAGACGTGATGCGGCCAATGGGTTGAAGTTGTTCTAAGACAAAATCGCGAAATTGTGTGCTGAGAGGCATAAAAGAACCTGAAAGTTTTTATCTCTACTCCCATGGCATATCGTGCCAGTGGAGATATTCCATGATGGAAGCTTCAACAATGCTGTATTCCTCACCACGACTGCTTGTACGGGTGTAACGAACTTTGGCGTCATTAAATAACTGCTCGACAATATCGGACAAATCAGAGGCGATTTCATCAGAGTCGCCTTCGGATGAGAAAATCAAAGAAGAAGCCGCCGAGCCTTCGGGATGATTGTGGCCAAATTTCTCATCGGCAATTTGCGAGGCATATTGAAGCATTGATGCAACGACTACCGAGAGGCGATGCGTGCGGCCATTGGGAAGGAGTTGCTTTAGCATCTCCACCCAGACCGAATATGTTTTTTCTCCGACGATGGATTTTAGGCTGCGTTTGTCGAGCTTTTTGGATTTGGTCATGAACGACTTTCCTTGCTAAATATTGGCGTTTCGCGCAATGTTGATCCACGTATGCACATGCGGCGAGCCGCGAAAATACCAAACGAACGATGGGCCTTCGAGCTTCCAGCGATCCCAGATGCCGTCCTTATCCGGCAGATCTCCGTCTTGGTAAAAACTGAGATGAAGCTGGTCAACGCCGCCGTTGGTTCTGACCGTCGCCATCACGCGCTCGACGTCGGATTGGCGATACGGCGCCAACAACGATCTGATCACTTCCTCGACCAAAGCTTTTTGATCCTGCGACAGTTCACTCACCGGAATGCCGGCGAACTTGCCACTTTCTCCTTGCAATCTGATCGTTGCAGGATTGTCCGCCGGCGAGTCACGAAGAACGAGTGCCAACTTCTGTTGCTTGCCGTCCAGCGCGTGGAAAACTTTGCTGGCCAAGCGCGCTTGATGCCACCACACATTTCCAGGATGATCCGGCCGCTCGTTGAAAGTAACCGCGTGTCCGTAGAAAATCGGCCCGCCGAACACGGCATTCTTTTCCGCTCCGCCATCCGCACGGATGGTTTGATGGCGTCCGGTGAGCATGAACGCCAATTTCTCGCCACCATCGCTGAATAGGCACGCGGAGTAATTACCGAGGCCGCCCATGTCGTCCTGCATCGCGCGCAGAATTTTTTCGTAGCCCTCTTCGCTCGTCACGCCTTTCAAAATCTCCTGAACGATGGCCTGCTGTTCTCTCGAATAAAATTCGCCGAGGCGTTGCGGCACCACGCTCCAATTGTTGTCGAC
>JBOHQZ010001173.1:0-2211 GCA_050732275.1 bacterium | reverse complement strand
GCCTTCAGCCGCGCGAAAAGTTTCGGCGTCACATTGGCGATGGTGTCGGCGAGACTGTAAATCGGCTTTGACTCATTCGCAAAATAAACGTTCTTGTGGCCCGCCCCATTCGGCAAACGCGCCGAAGTCCACTCATACGCCGGAATCGTAACGAAATTTTCAGGCACATGAAAACCGGCGGTGACTTTTTTTATATATTCCCATTCCGAAGGCAGCAAGCGATTTCGCACGAACCACTCGTGATCGGTGAGCGCGGCAAAGTCCCACCGGTAAAAATCACGGCTGCGCGTATAGCAATCATCCACCGTGCCCATGCCGTCGGAGAGATTCGAGTGCTGGTGCAAGTCGCCGAAAACGAGTGACGCGTTTGTCGCGCCGATGAAATTCTTTTCTTCGGCGCCCATAATCCACTTGGTTTGAGTTGCAGCAACGCTCGGACTCGCGACAACTGGCCGCTCGGGAGCAAATTGAAAATTTGGCTTTGCTGTTTTCTCTTTGATCGCGGCAAATCCACACAACTCGATGGCCGCAATATCACGGCGTACCGTCCAAATCATGCCGTCCGGCGCTTCAACCGAGCGCACGAATTCACCGCGTCCTCCCCATCCTATCAATGCAAAATTTTTGCGCCGGCTCCAACGCGTGCCGAGAAAAACTTGCGCGCTAAATTCCTGGCTGGGGCGGCCAAAGAGCCAAATCGCGCCGGAACGACTCGCCAGTAAAGTTGGAAACTCCCAGCTTTGCAACATTTCCTGCGCTGCCAAATCTTTGTCCGGCATCTCAGCGGCCGGCGCGAGTAATTGTTGGCCATCCCAATATCGCAACGCCAACCAGCGCGGAATATCGGGCTTGCCGTTTTGATCGGCATTGCTGTGCCACGCCAGCCACAAACGGTTGTTGGCATCAACATCCAACGCCGGACATTGTTCAAGTGTTGGGGTGTTGGTTACATTCCAAACCGGTGTTTCCCGATCCAAGCGTCGCAAGAAAATGTCATAGTTGTAATTTCCCAGATAACCATCCCACGCGCACCACACTTCGCCCTTTTGGCCGGCAGTCAAAGCCGGACGCATCTGCCGATGCGGCGCGGCAAAGACGGTTTGTGGCTTGCGCCAATGGTCATTTTCGCGAACACTGTACAAGATTTGTGAAGTATCGCCATTCATTTTTTCCCAGGCCAACCACAACCGTCCGCTCGCATCGAACGTTATTTCTTGCTGCCAATTCGCGCCTTGATCGGCATTCACCATTTCCATTTGACCTTTTTGCCCATTTGCTACCGGCATCGCGACGATGCTGGTTTTGCCTTTCTCTCCGCGCGCCCAGCTTATCCAAATCGTTTCTTTCGGCGCAATGACGATTCGTGGTCGGTAGGCCAATTCGGCGCGATCCAAAATCAACGAGTCGGCCCAAGTTCCATTGCGAAATGCCCGCAAGACAATTTGCTCTTCCTGATCGGTCATTTGCATGTAGACAATCCAAATCGTGCCTTTCATATCGATAGCGATATCCGGATATTCCGCCAAATGATCGGCGGGCACAAGCAAACGCGATTTCGGTTCCGGTATTAATTCGGGCTGCTGAAGCCAAAAGGCGCAGCAGAAAAGCAAGACGAAGATACAAATAAAAATTCGGCGTAAAGGCATTTTGCTCTCCCTTTCAAGCATGGCAATTTTTATGATCGTTTCTAAAAATATCTATTTTAGCGAGAATGTCAATCTCTTTCCGGGAAAAATAGTTGCTTTCTTGATCTTGCGGCGCTATATTTAATTGGGAGAGCGAATGATGAACAACGAGCGTCCGGCGCCAAAACAATATGAAACCTGGCTCATCCAACTGCTGCGGCTGCGGTTTGAGCAGGCCAACTTCAAAGTCGAGGATCACCTGAAAGTCGGGGAATTGCCGCTGGAAATCGACATGATCGTTATCACTCCGAGTGAGGGAAAGTCGCCGGATTTCTCGAAGCTGCCGCCGCTTTATCATTACTTCCGGCGTTACAATGTAATGGAATTGAAAACCGAGGCCGATCGCCTTGAGATCTCCGACCTGCTCAAATTGCATGCGTATGGCTGGCTTTACATGATGAAGAAGAGCCTTCGCAAAGTTGCGGATATGACAGTAACGGCGCTGGTGCATCACCTGACCCCGAGTGTTGTCGAAGCCTTGCCGGAGCTTGGTTACACATCGATAGGGAAAGGCCTGTTCCGGCGC
>JBOHQZ010001172.1:0-2215 GCA_050732275.1 bacterium | reverse complement strand
GAGCGGCTCGATTTTCTCGCCGCGTCTTCTCTCCAGCCATTCGGCGTCTTTCTCTTGAATGTGCGCCGAGTCGCGCAGCATGAGGTTGCAGAGATCGACGGTGGCGCGCGTCGAAAAAATATCGCCGGCGAAGCCGCGCTTCACCAGGGTGGGAATGTTGCCGGAGTGGTCGATGTGCGCGTGCGAGAGAATGAGCTTGTCGATCTCGGCGGGAGTAAATTCAAACGTTTCATTCTTGCGGCGCGTCTCGGCGCGCCGGCCTTGAAACATGCCGCAGTCCAGCAGAATTTTTTTGCCGTTAACGGTGAGAAGATGTTGCGACCCCGTCACCTCTTGCGCCGCACCACAGAAGCGAATTTTCATGGTTGTCCTCATGCTGTTGAAATCCGCGAAAATTGTTTAAAATACAACTTAAGGAATTTGCGGCGCAATGTCAACAGCAGAATGGCAACGCTTAATTTCCATCTAAAAATTATACTCGACGCGACAGTTGCTTTTTACGGAAAAATTTCTTATTCTTTGTCATTGCTCGGCGTGACGAGAAAGCCGGGCATGGAAGTTGTTTCACTTAATCGAGACCGATCATGGCCGATCTCAATCCGATTGACTTCTATAATCTCGAAGCGTCTTTTTCAACGGAGGAAAAAGCGGTTCGTGAGCAAGTGCGTGAGTTTGTCCGCAAAGAAGCGGCGCCGATCATCCGCGATCATTTTCGTGCCGGAACTTTTCCGAAAGAGTTGATCAAGCCGATTGGTGAGATGGGATTGCTGGGCGCCAATTTGCAAGGTTACGGCTGCCCCGGCTTGAACAACGTCGCGTATGGTTTGATCTTGCAAGAGCTCGAATGGTGCGATTCGGCCTTGCGCAGCTTCGGCTCGGTGCAAGGGAGCTTGGTGATGTATCCGATCTGGGCGTTCGGCTCGGAGGAGCAGAAGAACAAATATCTACCCAAGTTGGCGAAGGCCGAGCTGATCGGTTGCTTCGGGCTCACGGAGCCGGACTTCGGTTCAAATCCGGCGGGGATGGCGACACGCGCGCAGAGAACGGCGAACGGCTACGTGCTCAATGGCAGAAAAATGTGGATCACCAACGGCACGATGGCGGAGGTGGCGGTGGTGTGGGCGAAGCTCGACGGCAACATTCGCGGCTTCATCGTCGACGGAGGGACGAAAGGATTTTCCGCGAAAGCGATGCACGGCAAGCTTTCGCTGCGCGCTTCGGATACGGCGGAGCTGTTGTTGGATGATTGCCACGTACCGGAAAACGCGATCCTGCCGAAATCGGACGGCCTCAAATCGCCGCTGAGTTGTTTGACGCAAGCGCGCTACGGCATCTCGTGGGGCGCGCTCGGCGCTGCGATCTCTTGTTATGAAGAAGCGCTGCGCTACGCGCAAGGCCGCGTCCAATTCGGCAAGCCGATCGCCGGCTTTCAATTGACGCAAGAAAAATTTGCGCACATGCTGACGGAGATCACCAAGATGCAATTGCTGTGTTTGCAGCTTGGACGCATGAAAGATCAGGGCAAAGTTCATCCGGCGCAAGTTAGTCTGGCGAAACGCAATAATTGTTATCATGCTTTGGCCATCGCCCGCGAGTGCCGTGAGATTCTCGGCGCCAACGGCATCATTGACGATTACGTTTGCATGCGCCACGCCGCCAATCTCGAAAGCGTCAAAACTTACGAAGGCACGCACGAAATTCATACATTGATTCTTGGGCAGGCGGTGACGGGAATTGCTGCTTTTGAATAACGTTTATTGGAAACTAAAATTGCGGATTGGGGATGGCGGATTGCGGCATTTTCTGCCGCAGCTTGCACAGTGAATAGAATTTTTTCCGCAATCCGCATTCCACAATCCGAAATCGGAGGACAGTGTGAACGAATACGACGGTTATAACAACGACAACTTGCCTTGCTTCACATTGGAGCAAGCCAATGCGATTTTGCCGAAGATCATCGCGGTGACGGAGCAGGCGGTGGAAGACATTGAAGATGCGCGCGAGCGCATGGAATCGGAGCAGTTGTTCGACGAATCCGACGCGCAGCAGGGCTACGACATCCAGGTGGGCTTGACGCTCGAAAAATGGTCGAAAGAAATTTTTCAGCTCGGCGCTTATCCCAAAGGCTTTTTCACGGTGGACTTCAAAAGCTTTCTGCCGGATACGCTGCTCTGCTGGACTTTTGGCGAAGAGGCGATCTCGCACACCCACAAGG
>JBOHQZ010001171.1:0-2218 GCA_050732275.1 bacterium | reverse complement strand
TAGTGCGATACCACGGCGGCAGAATGTTGAAGGCATAAATTGCTTCGCGGCTTTCGTGCTCGTAAATGTTTTTCGCGCGCACGCGGAAACGGTAATCGCCTTCGGGCAGGTTGGTGTATTCCTTTTGCGTGTTGCGATGCCACGCCGACCAGTTTTTGTCGAAGCCTTCAAGGAAGGTTTGATATTGGGTTTTATTTTCCTGTTCAAAAAACGGCGCGGCGTATTCGAAATGGAGGGTGTTGGAGGAATATGCCAACGTAGGGGCGGACGGCCGTCCGCCCCCACCATTATCCGCGCCGCCGAAAATCAACGAATCTTCGCCGACGACCACGCGGCGGATCAACGCAGCATAATCGGTATTGTAATTTTTTTGCAGATTGGAATCGTAGCGAATCACCCCCTCCGTGCCGCCGAACCAAGCGATGCCGTTGTCTTCCGGGAGAATAGCAGCGACGGCAACATCGGCAAAAGGCAGGAAGGGCGCTTTTTCAATGCGATAGCTACCGTCCGGTTGCGGCAACCCAACGGCGCATTCTCGCCCGAAGCTCATCCACAAACGGCCACGGTTGTCGGTGATCATTCTGTATTCAGTCGGATCGCCGCCGCGAGAAATACTTTGAAAAGTCGAATCCGGCACAAAGCGCTTCTGGCCCTCATCAAAGCGGAAAACACCGGCCAGAGAAACAAAATACTCGCGCCGATTGGCGCTCAACGTCGCGTAAATGCCCTCCGGCAAACCCTGCGCTTGTCCGAAACGCTCAATACGGGCATTGCGGATGCGAGAGCTGCTCTCCGCGCCCTCCAAAAAGGACAGGCGGACGACGCCCTGGCCAGAGATTCCCAGCCACACGCTGCCGTCCGCGCTTTCAACCAACTGATAGCCTTGTTCTGTTACGCCTGGAATCTTTTCTTCATCAACCCAGGTTTCCCCCTTGCGGCGCATAACAGCAATACCGCCGCTTAACGCAAGGAAGAGATAACGAGGATCCCGACGCCAGAGATGCATTGCAGTAACTCCGAAATCCCCAGCCACTGAGGCTCTGATGACATTCACCCGATCGCCGGAAATTTGGTAAAGACCATCGTTTGTGCCTGCCAGCAATGTTTCTCCCACGGAAAGCAGAGCAAAGGTCTGCCATGCACTGCCAATGGTCGGCCGGAAGCTCAAGGCCGTGGGATCAAGCCATGCCAAGCCGCTGGAGGTGCCAACATATAGTTTACCCTGATGCCGATGAATCGCCAGCACGGCGCTGGTGATACCGGACTGCGCGTCGTAACGGCTGAGAGGCGCGGTAATTTCCACGCGTGAAATGCCGTTATCCAACCCTAACCAAAGTTGGCCGGTGGCCCGGTCAACATGCACGGAAAAAACGCCGTTGTCTTGTAAGCCGCTGGCGCGGCTAATGTGTCGCAGCAGATGACCCTGAGCATCGATAATTGCCAATCCGTTTTGCGTGGTAGCCAGGGCAAAGCTGCCATCTGCCAGCACCGTTCCCTTGTAGAGTGATTTGCCGGCTAGAATATCGACCACATCGGCATCGGTGCGAAACGGCGTAAAAGCACGGCCATCAAAAGTAAATAGATTGCCGTTACGAAGTCCGAGCAGATATTTATTGCCATCGGGAACGGCAACATCACCTGCATGCGATCATTCCCAAGCGGCTCGCTGCCAGGCAACAGATGCAGCGAGTCCGCCACCATCTTCATCAAACCGACGCCGCGCTGGTGCACATAGAGCGTGGAATCAAGCCAGAAGGTAAACATGAAATTCGTCTGCGGCTCCCAGGTTTTGACGCGCCATTCTTTGCTCCCAGTAATCGGCGTCAACCGAAACAGCCGCTCGCGTGCTTGATAATAAACACCCTCGCGGGTCGCGTGGACGGTCCAGATGTCGCCAAAATTGCGCTGCGCCTCCGGAACGAAGGTGAGCAGAGAGACGTAGTGCATCTGCCCAATGCTATCGGGTTCAATGTAACCGAAATCGCCGGCGCCGCCGACATAGACGCGGATACCGTCCTCAGCCTGAGCCAATGCGCGAATATTCGCTTTGTTGGGCAATTGCAGCAGCCGCCAGGAGACGCCGTCGTATTCGAGCACGCCGATCCCGTTGCCGAAATACATGACGCCACGCTCATCCTGCAGAATCGTCCAGTTCTGCGCATGCGCCCCGTATTCCTTCGGGCCGTAGTTGCGGATGAAGGGGAGGCCGGTTTCATTG
>JBOHQZ010001170.1:0-2219 GCA_050732275.1 bacterium | reverse complement strand
CCACCGGTAAGCGCTTTATTCCGGCCACGGGCAATGCCGGCACGAAAAATATTTACATCCTCAATGCCGCTGCTCTTGTCAATGGCACGAAATACTACTGGAAAGTGCAGGCGATCGACAACGTCTTTGCAGGCTCCACTTTTTCCAGCCCAGACTCTTTTACCGTTGGCGCGGCCAAAACGGCTTCATTTGCTGACACAGACTCTGTTGCCGTGACTCAGCAATCCATTCCACAAGAATTCGCGCTCTCGCCAAACTATCCGAATCCGTTCAATCCCAGCACACGTTTGAATCTGAATCTGCCGGAAAATGGTCGCGTCGTCGCCGTGGTTTATGATCTGACGGGTCAAGAAGTCGCTCGTTTGCACGATTCAGAGATGGCAGCAGGCTACAAATTTTTGAATTGGGATGGCCGCAATGCCGCCGGAACTGTAGCCAGCAATGGCGCCTATTTTGTGAAGGTAATTTTTGAAGGAGAATCCGGCGCGCGGAAAGAGTCGACGAGCCGGGTTTTGCTGTTGAAATGAAACGCGGAGTTTATGGACGAACGCGGATTGTTGGATCGCAGGAATGAGGTCATTTGACCTGAACGGAAATAACGCCTCCCCCAATGCCATTGCTGTGCGGGGAGTCACTGAGATTTTGATGACCAAAAATCTTTACAAACAGAGCAAGTTTTAAATTTGGCCCACAAAAATTGAATTCATAGAATTTTCCGTGAGAGTTCCAATTCTGTGAGCAAAATTATTGCTTGTCGGTTTGGGGCGAAACCTACGGCCGTGGGCTTCGCTGAACTTTGGCGACACAACCGGCAAACCGGCTAACCAGCCAACTGGCCAACTCTAATGGCACTCGCAGTTTCACAGAGCGGCTTCATTTTGTTGTACAACTCTTGAAACGAGACCGGATACGGGTGCCGCACTTCATAAGATTCCTTGCCGGCCAGGGCGCGGCGCAGAATGTCGTATTGAATCTCGTGAACGTTGTCGAGAAAATCGTTCTTGCGGTCCGGAAACGCAAATTTAAACGACAGGTAATTTTCCATAAAAGGCAATTGCTCAAAGCGAATGGAGGCGATCATGCGCTTGGCAACGACGGCCGGATCGACCGGCGTGATCAGAATTCCCGGATCAGCGTGGCTCATGCCGAGAAACACTTTCTCGGGCTTGGCTTCGAACGGGCCGCAGCGCTCGCCGAAGATTTTTTTCGGCTCGACGCGAACGTTCAACTGGCGTTTGATCGCCGGCATGGCCTCGCGCAACATTTTGACCGGAAACGTCTTGCCAAGAAAACCATTCAAGTTTTGCTGAAAGCGGTCGAGGCCATGGACGGCCTTGAAAAAGAGCAGGCTTTCTTTCTTGACTTGCGCCCGTACGTGTGGCAGGTTTTCCAGATGCCAATCCCATAGCCGGATGATTTCCGGAATGCCGTACATTTTCTGGCCGTCGCCGGTGAGCAAGATCCACTCATCACCGACGTAGCGTGCGCCATGCGCGGCAAAAGACAACAAGGTTTCCGTTTTGCCGCCTTTCGACCAGCCCGTCACCAGCACGCCGGTGCCATTGTAAACGAAGGCCGAGGCGTGCAGGGGAACGCAATCCTTCTTCAACATCGTCAGATTGAGAATGGCCAACAGCAAAGGCACGGCGCGCAGGCCGCTCTCGCAGACGATCTCGCATTGCTTGCCGATTCCCTCGAAAGCGATTTTGACGCGCGCGTCCTTTTTGCTGCTGCGCAGCACGAAAAATCCGTCGTCGGTAAAACCGTTGTGTTGATAGGTCAAATGGCGCAGGCCGGAGATCGGCAAATGTTCCACGAAGCGAACGATGATATCCGGCTCGCGCTGCAACGGGCGCTGCAGCGGGCCAAGCTGTTTGGCAACAGCTTCGGCATCGCTTGGCGTAGGATCGAGCAGGCGAATGCCGACCAGCCCATGAATATCGTAATCGATGTGGTTATGAGAAGATGAATAGGTGCCGTTATTTTTTGACATCCGGATTTACCTCGTTTGTAGTAGCCCCTTCAGGGGCCGGACTGCGTCTAAAAGTCATAAGGCCGCAAAAATTAGAAAAATTCTAAAAGCTTGATGTTGCCAACAGTTTCTATATTGAAATGTAGCAAAAGTCTCTTTGCGAGGTTATATTGGGAAAAAGAGAAAATTTTCCCTGAACCTTAAACGCGGAGGCGTTATGCGCTACTTCAAAGACATCGCCACATTT
>JBOHQZ010001169.1:0-2220 GCA_050732275.1 bacterium | reverse complement strand
GTGCCGAGCACGACTGGATAGAGCGTGCTCGGAGATTCAAAACCATAAGAGCGCGCGAGCGGATAAATGATGAGCGGGGCGATCATCGCCGAAATTTCAGACCAGGCGTTGATGCGCCACCAGAACCAGCGCAAGATGAGCACCGCGCCCATGCCGGCGCTGGCATTGATGATGAAATCCCACGCGCCGGAGATCGTGGTCAAAAAGTTTGTGACCCCAAGCGAGAACACGACCATGAGCGCGATAAAAACGCGTGAGATCAAAACATAGTGTTTCTCGTCGCCCGCTTTGTTGATGAAGCGGCGATAGAAATCATTCACCAAGTACGAAGTGCCCCAACTGATTTGTGAGGCAATGGTCGACATGTACGCGGCGAGAAAGACCGCGATCATCAGACCGAGCATGCCCGGCGGCAAAAAGCGCAGCATGAGCTTGGGATACAAGAGGCCGGGATCGACGGTGTTCTCATATTTTTCATAAAAAGCCAAAAATTCCTGGGATCGATAGTCCGGGTTATCGGAGCGCAACACAGCGGGATTATTGAAGGCGTTGACGGCCATTTCATAATAAACGGGATTTTCGGCTTGCAAAAGCTCCGGCCTTTCCACGCGCGGCAATACAATCAATGCTGCGAGTGCCACGAGGATCCACGGCCAGGGACGGAGTGTGTAGTGGGCGATGGTAAACCACAGCGTGGCGAACAAACTGTGTTTTTCATCTTTGGCCGCCATCATGCGCTGCGCGATATACCCGCCGCCGCCCGGATCTGAACCGGGATACCAACTCGACCACCACTGCAAACCGACGCGGGCGACAAAAGCGCCGACGCTGAGACTGAGCACACCGCCGGCAACTGCCGTGGCGCCATTGGCGGCGGCCGCGCCGATTCTCGGAAAGAAGTCCAACACTTCCGGAGATAATTTGGCGCTCAAGCCGGAAAGCCCGCCGATTTCAGGAAGCTGGACGACGATGACCGCGAGAATGATGCAGCCCAACATCGCAAAGACGAATTGAAAACTGTCCGTGCGCGCGGTGCCGACGAGGCCCGAGGCCGCGGCGTATATCGCGATCAAGCCGCCGACGATCACCACCAGCAGGAATGGATCGACGCCGGGAATGGTGACCTTGAAAATTTTTTCCATCGCTTTGTGGACCCACCCCATGACGATGGCATTCATAAAGAGGCCAAGATAGAGGGCGCGAAAACCGCGCAGAACGGCGGCGGCCTTGCCGGAGTAGCGCATTTCGACCAGTTCGACGTCGGTGATGATGCCGGCGCGGCGCCAGAGCTTGGCGAAAAGAAAAACCGTCAGCATGCCGCCGATGGCCATGTTCCACCACAGCCAATTGCCGGCGATGCCGTTGCGCGCCACCAATTCCGTCACCGCCAGAGGCGTATCCGCGGCAAACGTGGTGGCGACCATGGCGGTGCCGGCGATGTACCACGGCAGGTTGCGTCCTGAGAGAAAAAACGTTTCCGTGCTCTTCCCGGCGGCGCGGGAATAGTAGGCGGCGATTCCCAACACCGCCGCGAGCATGGCAGCGATAACCGCAAAATCCAACCAGTGGAGCACGGACATCTTTTTCCTCCTCGCTCAATTTGGAGAGAAGATCTGTTGCGTGATGCCGACGGTTCTATCGATAGCCGTTATGCCGCGCGGTTGATTTTATCAATTTCTTTTCGAATCAACGCGCCGGCGCCGAGCACGGCAATATTACATTTCGATACGCTAGAAGGAATGATCTTGACTTTGCCTTTGTAAATCTGCAGCAGATTATCCTCAAAATGCTGTTGCACCGGCGCGAAGAGCAGCGGGCCGGATTTGGCCAAGCCGCCAAAAATAATGATCACCTCCGGGCCGAAACACGCCACCGCGTCCGCGAGGGCGCGCCCCAAAATGCGTCCGGTGTACTCGAAAGCGGCGCGCGCCAAAGGATCATCACGTTGCGCCGCTTCGTAAACTTTTTCCGCCGTCAGTTCGTTGAAGCTGATTTGTCGCAGCTCGCTATCGTCCAGCCGCTGCGCGAGCAGCTCGAACACGGTGCGGCAAATTCCCCGCGACGAGGCGTACATCTCGAGACAGCCATGCCGCCCACACCCGCATTGCCGGCCGCCCGGCTCGATAATCGTGTGGCCCAATTCTCCGGCCAAGCCGCCATGCCCGTAAATCAGATTGCCGTTGACCACGATGCCGCTGCCCAATCCCGTACCCAGAGTGA
>JBOHQZ010001168.1:0-2226 GCA_050732275.1 bacterium | reverse complement strand
TGTGCTGGAGATCGCCGGCCAATTCCCGTTTTTTATTCAAATAGCCTGCTCGGCTTTGTTCTCAATGGATCGCCTAGACAAATCAGTCTATAAAAAAGCGAGAGAAACTTTTATTGAAGAGGCCGAGCCGCATTTTCAAGAGTATTGGGAAAGATTCGACGAATCGCAAAAGGCGGTGATTGCCACATTAGCCCGAGGCAAAAAGCCGCCGCGCGAGCACGCCTTTGCCATGAAAGACCTTGCCAAGTCGGGCTTCGTATGGAATGAAAAGCTGTTTTCGAACCTGTTTACGGAATTTGTGCGCGAGGCCACGGGTGGCAGCCCGCGCTGGTGGGAAGTATGGTGAGGGTGCCGATTTCGGATTGCGGAATTAGGATTGCGGATTCTTTCACCCAAGTGAACGAGCTACAGCCAAAAAGAAAATCTCCAACCGATTGAAAAACCAACTGAAAAGATTTTACGCTTTGTTTTTTTCATCCGTTGAAATAAATTTTCTTTTCGGGCACAAGTTGAATTTGTAACAGACTTGATCTGTCTACCATGGCGACTGACTCATACAAACTGATTGCCACCATTCCTTCTCTCAAGATTGTGCGCACCTTTGCGCTGCTGAAAGGCCGGCGTTATCTGCTCGGCAGCGCCGAAATGGAGCCTGGTATGCTGGTCTTCACGCCCGACCGCTCCCTGAGCCGGCGGCAAGCCTTTTTGGAGATCGTCGATGACAAGCTGCGTGTGGAACGTCATCCCAAAGCCAGCCAAACGCTCAATGGCGATGCAACCATGACTGAGCTGGCGCTTGGCGAGGGCGAGAGTTTTACCGCCGGAATGAGCGTTTTTCAATTTGTCAAAGACGCCAGCGATGATTCTCCTCCGGACAGAACTTACATCTTTTCATCGCCACCTACTGCTCCGGCGTTCGCCATAACCGAGGCTAGCAGCTTCATGAACGTTGTCGGGCAGATGCCCACGCTGATGCGGAAAAATGAAACGCCGGCGGATTTTCTGCTGGCGTTGTGTGAAACCTTGCGAGCGAATATTTCCGGCATACACGTCTCAGTCTGGACTATCGAGTTGGAGGGTGATTTGCTTCAGTTCACGCCCCTGCGTGCCTCCGAGTCAACGCTCGATCTCGCCGGGCAGGAGGTGCCGACCAGGCCGAGCCGCCACCTCATCCGGCAAGCATTGAGTTTATCCGGCGATGAATTTGCCGTGAGCGAATGGCGCAGCGGGACAACCGCGAGCGAGGCCGGGCAATCCGTGATGGTGTCCGGCGCCAAATGGGCGATGTGCATCGCCATCTCACTTTCCGAGCAGGAACGCTTTGCGCTTTATGCCAGCAGCACGCACCTTTTCCTCGGAGAACAGCTCGATGAGGTGCAGCGGCTCTTTGCCGCATTGGGCGCCATCGCCAAGCAACACTTGCTGGCCGCCCGCGCCAAAGAGCGCCAGGGTCAAATCGGCCAATTCTTTTCGCCGGCGTTGCGCAATATCCTGTTCGGAGATATTACGAAGGCCGATCGTGCTTTGCAGCCGGCGGAGCACGAAGCCGCCGTTTGCTTTTTCGATTTGCGCGGCTCTTCCCGCCTCGCCGAAGGCATGGATATTTACACCGGTAAACACTCGGCGATAGAACACTTTGCTTTGTTAGAAAGAATTCTTGGCAACACGGCCAGCGTGATTTTTGAGACCGGTGGTATCGTCATTGATTTTCAGGGTGACGGCATGCTCGCGTGCTGGGGCATTCCGCCGCAAAGCGCCTCGCCGAATCCTGCCTGGCAAGCAATTATCGCGGCGCGGCAAATCATCGAGCTGATGGCGGAATATGATTGGCCGGCGGCCGTTACGGAAAGCGGCGTCGCCCTGCGTTGCGGGCTTGGCCTGACGTGCGGAAAAGTGCTGGCGGGATTGTTCACCGCACAAGGACGCAATCGCACTCAACTCTCGAAATACTCAGTCATTGGCCGCGCCGTTAATCAGGCGGCGCGTTTGGAAGCCATGACCAAAAAACTCGGTGTGCCGGTTTTGGTGGATGGCGCGCTGGCCCGCGCCGTGTCCAACGAGAAATTTTCGCTGCGCCGCATCGGGCGATTGCAGCCACCCGGCATGCGTGACGTCGTCGAGGTGTACGAGCTGATTTTGCCGCCCGAGCTTGGCGGAACCGGCATGGACGAAAAAGGCATCGCGGCTTATTCGACGGCCTTGACGCTATTCGAATACGGGGATTTT
>JBOHQZ010001167.1:0-2228 GCA_050732275.1 bacterium | reverse complement strand
GCAGATCGGCACGGCAACATCGGTTATCAGATGTCGGGCTTGATGCCGAAACGGCGCGCCGGCCTTTCCGGCTTTGTGCCGCAGCCGGGTTGGAAAAAAGAAAATGATTGGCAGGGCTTCGTTGACTACAAAGATTTGCCGCGTTGCTTGAATCCTGAAGCCGGATTTTTTGTGACGGCGAATAATGATCTCAACCAGTGGGGAATTGCCAAGCCGATCAATATTTGCATGGGATCATATCGCGCCAACCGCATCGCGCAACTTTTGGCTGAACGCTCAGACGTTATAGTTGAGGACAATTTCAAAATACATTACGACGTCTACTCGCTGCAAGCTGAGCTTTTCATGCGCATTCTGAAGCCGCTCTTGCCCGACACGCCGCAGGGGAAAATTTTGCGCGAGTGGGATTGCCGTTACAATCTCGAGTCCGAAGGCGCTTTTCTTTTTGAGCAGTTCTATCAGGCGCTTTTGCAAGAAGTTTTCGGCAAAAACGGTTTCGGAAAAGACGTGGCGGGTTTTCTCGCGAAAGAAACCGGCTTCTTTATTGATTTTTTTGACAGCGTCGATCGCGTACTGCTTTCAGAAAAATCGGCCTGGTTTGGCGGCGAAAATCGCGATGATCTCTTTCGGCGTATCGCCGAAAACGCTCTCAAGGTTGCGCCCAAACCCTGGGGTGAAGTGAATCAAATTAAATTGACGCATCTGATTTTGGGTGAAAAACTGCCGGCGTTTGTTGGTTTCGATCGCGGCCCAGTAATTCTTCGCGGCGGGCGCGCGACACCGCATCAGGGCCAGATTTACAAAAGTGCAGGCCGCGTAACCAGCTTCACGCCGTCTTTTCGGATAGTGACGGATTTAGCAAGTGATGAAGCTCACACCAATCTTGCCGGCGGGCCGTCGGATCGGCGCTTCTCTAAATGGTATTGCTCGGATTTGGAGAATTGGCTGAATGGCAAATACAAAATATTGAAATCATAACGAATCGGAAAATTTTCATGCCGCCGAAAAAAAGAAAGAAGGCAAAACTGCTGGGTTTGATTCTGATTGTTATTTTGATCGTTTTGCCTTTTGGGTTTATGCTGATTTGGCAAAAAGAAAATCCCGAGCTGCGTTGGGATTGGAACAAGATCGATACCACCGATAGTCGTTTTCCGGAAGAATTTCTTTGGGGCGTGGCAACCGCAGCGCATCAGGCTGAAGGCCATTGCGACAATAATAATTGGAGCGCGTGGGAGCAAGCCCGTGATGAGAACGGCAAACCAAGAATAAAAAATGGCCAAAAGGCCGGATTGGCCTGCGATCATTGGAATCGCTATCCGGAAGACCTTGCGCTCATACAAGAGCTGGGCGTTAAGGCGTACCGGTTTTCAGTGGAATGGAGCAAGATCGAGCCGCAGGAAGGAGAGTTTGATCAAGGGGCTTTGCAGCATTATCTGGAAATGTGCGAGGCCCTATTAGCGGCTGGCCTCAAACCGGTTGTCACGTTGCACCATTTTGCGCATCCGCTTTGGTTTGAGCAAAAAGGCGCTTTCGAAAAAGCGGAAAACCTTGCGTTATGGGTGCGATTCTGTGAAACCGTTTTTCAGAAATTGCAGGATAAAGTTCATCTGTGGTGTACGATCAACGAGCCGGAGGTTTTTGCCAGTCAGGGCTATTTTCTGGGCGTGTTTCCGCCGGGGAAAAAGGATCCGCAATTGGCGGGTGTGGTTTTAAAAAATTTGCTCGAAGCGCACACGCAAGTTTATGAGGCGTTGAAACGCTTGCCCAACGGTGACAAAGCGCAAATCGGTTTGGTGAAGAATATTTTTCAGTTTGATCCATACCGGCGGTGGCATCTTTTCGATTGGCTGGTCAGCCGGCAATTCAATGGACTGTTCACGGATGCTATCATCAGCTTTTTCAAAACCGGCCACTTCGATTTTTCATTGCCGGGGCTGGCGAATGTCGAGCATTTTAATGCGGCCGCGCCGAGAACGCTTGATTTTATCGGCTTGAATTACTACTCCCACATGCTGGTGAAATTTCAATGGAATCCAAAAGAATTTTTTGCTTTCGTTCCCCGTGCTGATGAGATCATGACGGACATGCCGTATCCGATTTACGCCGAGGGTTTTTATCGCGCGATCAAAACCGTTGCCCAACTCGGCGTGCCGATTTACATCACCGAAAACGGCATCGCCGACGCGAAGGATGATCGCCGCGATCTTTTTATTCGGCGCTACCTCTTT
>JBOHQZ010001166.1:0-2241 GCA_050732275.1 bacterium | reverse complement strand
AAATCTCCCGATACGAAAACCCTCGCCGCGCCATCTCCATCGCGCCGTATTGGCAAAGGCCAAGCCCGTGTCCCAAGCCGCGACCGTTGAAAACATAAGCGCGTTTTTCAATTTGCACATTAAACCAAGTGCTCTTCAGCGTGTTCCAGCCAAAAGCGCGGCAGGTGACGGCGCGAAAATCTTCGCCGCTGATGAGATGAAGCGAATTGCCCAGCAGCGCCAGCTCACGCACGCGGCCATCAGCGCCTTCTTTTGTAACTGAGATTGAAGTGATTTGTTCACCCAAGCGTCGCTGCCAGATTTGGTGTAAGCTATCCGCCAAAATTCGTGCGCGCCAGCGATAATGGGGTGACGACGAGCAAAAAGATCCGTCGGCAATGCTTTTCAAATAAGGTTGATCTTCTGCGTTTGCCCAAATACCAAGGTCGTCGGCAGTCGTGCCCCCGCAAGTGGAGCTATAGTAAGCTGCGATCGGCTGATCATCAAAAGTCAAAAATTCATCTGCTGTACTCGTCACTGCCTGCCGAATGGTGGGCGTGATATCGGCCATTCCTTTATATGTCTGACAATGCGTGAGATCGCAAAATCGATAACCGTCCTGCAAATGGCGTTGCCAATTTTTGATCATATAAGTTCGCGAGACTACGGCTTGCGCTTGCAAGGCTGGCAATTCAGCTTGCGGCAATTCTGCGGCGAGAACACCGGCAAGATAATCTGCAACCGGTGCGAAATTGATGACGCCAAGCTCATCGCCATCAGCATAAATTTGCAACGCGCCGGCATAAGGGCGGGCGGCAACTGAAGAGTTGCCCGCCATTTTTTTCTCGCTCTTTGCTTTCTGTTTGGCGTCGTTGGGATGCGGAATCGCCGCAAAAAGATAATTGTCATTTGCAGATATTTTTACGGTATCGGTCAACGGCAATGAACGGCTGCCGTTGGCGCTTTGAATTTGCAACGCGAAGTTGGTGAGCACGATTCGAACCCGACTCGGCGCGGCGTCAAAAAGCGGGCCGTTCGCTGCCGAAATCAACAGGTGCTCGGTGTTTTCAGTTTTGGAAATTGATTGATCGCGTCTCGTATTCGCTAAATGAGTGGCAGAACTATTTGCTGGGACATTTCGCTCTGCCGCGTAAATTTCCAAACTTTGCGGAAGGAAGATTTCAAACAGGCGGATCGTAACCGTTTGCGCCTGGCCCGGAGCCGCCACAAAAACTGGCGCACCGATGAGACAGAAGAAACAGCAGAGCAGCATAAAAATTTTTCGTTTTACCATAGAGAATCTCCGCAAAAACGATTGCAATATAAGGGCTTTACGTCTCGTTGTCAAGAAAATTTTTGCCGGCGCATTGGCACCTGTTTTGCGAAATTTATATACGCAAGATAAGAATAACTCAAGTTAACGCCATAACGGCGGTGCAAGAACGAAATTGATATACCGTTTTTGAACTTTGAGTCGACGAGGTTGAATTGATAATATGGCGCTCTGATACCATCACGGCTACGAGGGGGTTAATCCACTCATTCCAGCCCTTCATGACGAAGGGAAAGCAGTACAACTTTAATATCAGGAGAAAGCTGTTATGCCAGCTAATCATGTCGCCGTCAGGATGAGCCGCCAACCCGATGTGAATATCGCCGTGATCGCCCCTTATCGCGCCACGGTTCCCGGACCGTTCGAGCTTTGCATCAAAAATGCGTTTGTCGCGGATGCAAGCGGGAAACCGGTCAGCGTCGTTAAAGAGGGCGAGGTTTTCAATATTTGTGTGGATGTGTATTACTCGGAGATGATCGGAGACCTGCAGCCGCAATTTATCTTCGATGTGACGGTCATCGATCTGTCTTCGTGCGGGGTCGTCAAATCCTACTGCTGCAGCGTTCAGGGGCAGCTCAAATGCGACACGACGCACGCGCGGTTTTGCTGCCAATTCCAATGCGTGCAGAAAGGGGTTTTCACCTACGCGGCCACCTTTTCTTTGGCCCAGTCCGATCTCTTTGACTACGTCGGCTTCAAGCAATGTTTTGCCTGCAGCCCGGCTTGCCTTCACGACGAAGTGAAAGGAGACAAGCTGACGATCACGGCGCCGGCAACGCTGAACTAATCGACGCCGGTTGAGTATTTGAATTGCTTTGGAAAAGCCGATTGTCGGGAAGACGGCAATCGGCTTTCTCATTCAGCTTCCGGTTGAACGATAATGGCGAACGCCGAGTTGCCAAATTTGCAGAGCGATGATGAGAAAGAAG
>JBOHQZ010001165.1:0-2242 GCA_050732275.1 bacterium | reverse complement strand
CGGAAGAAAAGCATTTTTGATTTTAATTCCGTGAGCCGTTCCAATTCCGTGAGCTTGAATTGATTTAAAGCAGCCATGTGTTGCACGACTCATAACGCCGGCCGTTTCAGCAGTACCGCAAAGCCGGCGCTGTTTTCATATTCCAATTCCGCGCCGATCTGTTCCGCCCGCAGTTTCATGTTGCGCAAGCCGTCGCCGTTTCGCTGCGGCGCTCCCTCCAAACCTTTGCCGTTATCAGAAATCTTCATTTGAAAAATTTTTTCCCCATTGCTCATCTCCACGCGCACCTGCGAGGCTTCGGCGTATTTAAGAACATTGTTCAGCGCTTCCTTGAAAATCAAATAAAGGTTCTGGCGAAAATTGAAGGCCAGGCGTTTTTCCATATTGATTGCCGACGTGACAAACTGAATCTCGATATTGCGCTCGGCCAGCGTCGCTTCCGCAAACTCGCGCATGTGATCGAGCAGGTCTTTGACGCGATCGTTGCGCGCATCGATGGACCAAACCACATCGCGCAAAGCTTTGATCATCTCGCGGCACATGCGGCCAATTTGCGTCAATTGCTGTGAATTTTCCTCCGGCGCCATGCCGGCCTGCATCATTTCGGTTTTAATGGCAATGGCGTTCAGCGTGCTGCCGAGATCGTCGTGCAAATCGCTGGCAAGGCGAACGCGCAACCGGTCTAATTCCAGCAGCCGCTGCACGCGGTAATGATGCAACAGCGCCAGCAACCCGGCGGCCGCGGCGAGCCCCAGGCCGCGAAACCACCACGTCAGCCAAAACGGCGGCGCAATCGTCAGTTTCACGGAAGCGCCTTCTTCGTTCCACACCCCGTCACAATTCGCGCCCCGCAGGCGAAAAACGTATTCGCCCGGATTGAGATTCGTATAGGTCGCCGAGTTTTTCGTGCCCGCGGCAATCCATTCGGCATCGAAGCCTTCCATTTTATAAGAATATTGATTTTTCTCCGGCGCCCAATAATCCAATGCCGCAAACTCAAATGAGAAAACGCTGTGTTGATACGATAAACTAATTTCTTCGGTGGCGGAAATTGATTTTGTCAGCCGCGGCAACCTCGTTGCGGTTCCGACTCCCATGACGTTAATGGGCACCATCCGATTGAAAACTTGAAAATCTATAAGCGCGATCGGCGGCACATGCGGATTATCAATAATGCTTTGCGAAAAAAATCGATTGAAGCCGTTGAGGCCGCCGAAAAACATCTCCCCGTTTCTGCTTTTATAATAAGCGCCGCCGTTAAACTCATTGCCTTGCAGCCCGTCATGAACGCCGAAATTTTTGAACTCGCCAGTTGCGGGATTGAATCTCGACAGTCCTTTGTTGGTGCTGAGCCAAAGGTTGGCGTCGTCATCTTCAAGGATGCCGTAGAGATATGAATTGGCCAGACCATCCTTCTCGAAATATTTGGTGAAATGCCGTCGCCCCGCGTCCAATTTGTTCAATCCGTTCGCCGTGCCGATCCATAGATTCCCGGCGCGATCTTCGTGAAAACAGGTGACATGATTGCTGCTCAAGCTCCGGGGATCGCGGCGGTCGTACTGGTAACGCTGAAATTTTTGGGTGCGGCGATCAAAACAACTTAACCCCCCGTCATACGTACCCACCCACAACGTGCCGCGGCTATCCTCGACTATCGCTTCAATCGCGTTGCCGCTAATGCTGTTGCTATCTTTGACATCGTGTTTATAAGAAAAAAAAGTTTTCGCCTTGCGGTCAAAACGATTCAAGCCGCCACCAAAAGTCCCGATCCATAAAACGCTGTCGCGATCTTCGTAAATCGTAAATACCGTGTTGTTGCTCAAGCTCTTCGGATTCTTGGGGTCGTTAACAAAGCGCTCAAACTCAACGGCGATCTCGCCGGTTTTGTTCGGCGCCATCTCTTTGCGGATCAGCTTGCCGAGGCCGCCGTCTTGCAGGCCGACCCAGATGGTTCCGGAACGATCTGCATATACGGCCATCGCCTCGCCCGCATTCATGCTGCGCGGATTGCGCGGATCGTGCTGAAACCGTTGCCATTTTTGCGCGCGTGGATTCCAACGGTGCAAGCCGTTATCGGTTCCCACCCACAACGCGCCGGAGCTGTCTTCACAAAAACTCATCACCGAGTTTGCCGCAATCGAATTGGGCTCGTGCGGCTGCACCAAAACATGGGTGAAACGCTCGGCCATCGGCGTGTGTTTATTGACGCCGCCGCCGTTGGTGCCGACCCAACACGTTCCCG
>JBOHQZ010001164.1:0-2242 GCA_050732275.1 bacterium | reverse complement strand
CTGGAAAATTTTTCTCAAAATAATGGCATGCTGCAATTGTCTTTGTCCCGCACTTGCTATCGTGATTTGCTCTTCAGCAACGCGAATACGAACGAGTTGCTGCGCGCGTTGGGTGAGAGCGGGCCGGCGCACGCACTCGGTATCAGCGCCGTGATCGAAACCGCGGACGGCTTCCTGCCGTTGATCCGCCGCAGCGAGCACGTCGGCGAGTTCCCTGGCGGCTTGGATGTTGTCGGCGGGCACGTTCATCCCGACGATCATCTCCGCAACGGCGTTCCCGATGTGTTTTTCGCCATTGCGGACGAAGTCAACGCTGAACTCGGCATTCCATTGCATTTGCTCGATAATTTGATCTGCTGTGGCTTGGGCGAAAACTGGCGCCATCGCAAGCCGGAGCTGGCCTTTTTTCTCGCCTTGCCGTTGACTATGAAAGAAGTTCAACAATCAACGGCAAGCGCCCGTGAAGCCGATGAATTTACGGAGTTGTTCGCCGTGCGCGCGGAACCAGCGAGCTTGCAGTGCTTCATCGCAGAGAATGCGACCCGCATCACGCCCTCAGCTCATGGCTGTTTGCAAATTTATGAGAGGCTGAAAAATTGGTTGTGATCCCGTTAAAAAAAATCCCCAACGGATGAATTAAGACCAACGGATAACATCATCCGCTGATTTTGATTCATCCGTGGCAGTATAAAATCCAGAGGAGAAACTTGATCAAAATGGTTGCCCCGCTCCGTCGCTCTTTGCTCTTTGCCTTTTGCAGTTTGCTTTTTCTCTCAGCCTGTGCCACCTCAAAGAAGATGCTGACTCCACCGCTAGGCGCGCAATCACTCGCCGAGCTGCGTCAACGCCTCGACCGGATTCTCGCCGACTCGGCGCTATCCCACGCCTGGGCCGGTGTGAAGATCGTCTCGCTGCGCACCGGCGAAACGCTGTACGAGCACAATGCCGAGCTTTTGGCGCATCCGGCTTCCAATCAGAAATTGCTCACTTCGGCGGCGGCGCTGTCATTGCTCGGCCCGGCTTACGTTTTTCGCACCAGCGTCGCTTGCGACTCAGCGGCGCGAGCGGACAGCGTTTTGGATGGCAATTTGTATCTGATCGGCCGGGGCAATCCGGATTTGACGAGCAACGATTTATTCGGACTGGCGCAAAATCTGGCGCAGACGGGCATTCGCGAAATTCGCGGCAATCTCATTTGTGACGATTTTTATTTCGATGACGTGCGCTGGGGTAACGGCTGGATGTGGGACGACGATCCGGCCGATTATGTGCCGCGTGTTTCGGCGTTGTCGGTGAATAAAAATACGGTTATCGTTCGTGTGACACCTGCAGATGTTGCCGGTTTACCGGCCCGTATCCAAATCGACCCGCCGACCGATCACGCGACGCTCATCAATACCAGCGCCACAATAAAACGCCAGTCACAAATTGATTCGCTGGCGCTGCCGCGGCTGCGCATCACTCGCAACTGGCAGCGGCACGAGAATACTATCGTTGTCGATGGCGTGATCGGCCAGGATGAGCCGCCACAGGAAGAAACGCTCAATGTGTTGGAGCCGGAGATTTATTGCGGACGGCTCTTTCGCGCAGCGCTGCAAACGTTGGGTGTCGTGGTCCGCGGCAGCGTGGAACGTGGCATATCTCCGGCAAAGATAAAAATTTTCGCCGAGCATTCCGCCCCGCTGCTGCCCATTTTGGTCAATCTCAATAAACCTTCGGATAATTTGAGCGCCGAGCTGTTATTAAAAACCATCGGCGTCGAGAAATTCGGCCGGCCTGGCACCGCGGCAAAGGGCATTCGCGCGATGCGGCAGTTTCTCGGCAGCGCTGGCGTGGATACCAATGCGGTGTATAGCGCCGACGGCTCCGGCGCGTCGCATTATAATTTGATTACCCCCTCGAACTTGGTGCGCTTGCTCGTGGCGATGTGGAAAAACTTTGCCATTCGCAGCGAGTTTGCCGCAACGCTGCCGATCGCGGGTGTGGATGGAACCTTGCGCGGCCGCATGAAAGGCACGCCGGCGGAAGGCGTGTTGCACGCCAAAACCGGCACGATCAGTGCGGTCAGCACACTTTCCGGATACACCACCACCGCCGATGGCGACGAACTGGCGCTTTCGATGATGATGCAGCATTTTCTTTCCGGCAGCCGGGAAATTCGCTCAATTCAGGATCGTATCGGCGTCGAACTGTGCGCGTTTCGGCGGGGAACGGCGGCATCGCATTGAAGTATTTTAACGCT
>JBOHQZ010001163.1:0-2247 GCA_050732275.1 bacterium | reverse complement strand
TTTGGTTCCGGCCCTGGCCCAATGCCATTAACTTAGGCTGGAACCGATGCAGGTATTGTGTCCCGAAGGGACAAATGAGAATAGCCCAGAAATTTATTTCTGGGAAAATAAGGCTCAATTCTCCCGCTAGTCCCGTAGGGACGATTGAGAAAATGCAAGGCGAAATCAAACAATTTATTCCAATGATTTCAATCATGTTTTTCAACCGTCCCTACGGGACTTGGGGTTGAGGGTGTCTCTTTCCCACAGATGAATCTGTGGGCTATTTTCGTTTGTCCCTACGGGACAGCAGACGGCGTCTAAGTTAATGGCATTTGGCCCTGGCCTGCTTAGAGCATTGGCAGGGCAGGCTCGTCCGAGTTATGTTGTTATCAGTATAATAACGAATGATTATCGACATGATAACAAATTGAGGTAAATAGAATATGAAAATATGCGGCTAACTGTGAATTATGGAGACCTGCATACTGGCACTATTCTTGTAGATTATTGCAAAGTCGCAATACTTATGAGAGGTTCTGCCATGAGTAGCTCCTTAGCCGCAGTCGATCTCATCATCATTGCTGTCTATTTTCTCGTCGTTTTGGGCATCGGCTTTTTGTTTCGCAAGCGGGGGAGGAACCGCACGGAGTATTTTCTTGCCGGCCGTCACGTTGGCTGGATTGCCATCGGCGCTTCGCTCTTTGCCACGAATATTTCGAGCGAGCATTTTCTCGGTTTGGCCGGTACCGGCTCCAAGTCCGGCCTGGCGGTTGGCCATTTTGAATGGCTCGCGGTTTTGATTCTGCTTTTGCTCGGCTGGGTTTTCACTCCCTTCTATCTGAAATCCGGCGTGTTCACCATGCCGGAATTTCTCGAGCGCCGTTATAATCGCGCCGCGCGGTATTACCTCAGCGTGGTCTCCATTATCGCCTACGTGCTGACCAAGATCTCGATCTCGCTCTATGCCGGCGGCATTCTTTTGAATGCCATGGTGGGATGGAACATGTACATGTCGGCAGTGGTGATCGTCATTGCCACCGGCATTTACACCATCATGGGCGGCCTGGCAGCCGTGATCTATACGGATTTGGTGCAAATGTTCATTCTGATCATCGGCGCGATCGCGCTGACGTTGATCGGGCTTGACCGCGCCGGCGGCTGGGACGCCGTTGTTGCCACCACGCCGCCGGATTTCTGGAACATGTTCAAGCCGATGAGCGATCCGGATTTTCCCTGGACGGGCATTGTTTTTGGCGCGCCGATTCTCGGCATCTGGTATTGGTGTACGGATCAATACATCGTGCAGCGCGTCTTGAGCGCCAAGAATCTCAATCATGCCCGCGGCGGCATCATCTTCGCGGGCTTTCTGAAAATTCTGCCGGTTTTCATTTTCGTGCTGCCCGGCATCATCGCCTACGCGCTTTCCAACGGCGAAATAACCGGCGACAAATCCTACGCGTGGATGGTCACAACGCTTTTGCCCGCCGGATGGAAAGGATTGGTGGTCGCCGGCCTGCTGGCAGCACTGATGTCTTCACTGAGCGCCATGTTCAATTCCACCTCCACCCTGCTCACGATCGACATTTTCCAAAGGCTGAAGCCGGACGCCGACGAGAAGGCGACGGTGCGTTTCGGCCGGATCGCCACCGGCGCGATCGTGGCGCTCGGTTTGTTGTGGATTCCTTTCATCGGCCTGTTGAGCGACGAACGCATGTACGTCTATCTGCAAAGCGTGCAAGCGTATGTCTCGCCGCCGATTGCAGCGTGTTTTCTGTTCGGGGTGTTATGGAATCGTGTGAACGGAAAGGGCGCGATCGCGGCATTGCTCACCGGTCTCGTTCTCGGCGCCCTGCGCTTCATTCTTGAGCTGCAAAATAAAATGGCGCCGCTCGCCAACGATTTTTTGCGCTACGTGGCCTCCGTCAACTTTCTGCATTACGCCGTTTTTCTGTTTGTGGTATGCTCGGCAGTTTTGGTCGCCGTGAGCCTGGCAAACGAGGCGCCCAATCGCAAGAGTTTAACCCACCTGACCTTCTCCGAAGCCGGCGAGATTTTGCAAGAGAAGACGCCGTGGCACAAGGTCAATGTTTTCGCTTCGATTGGCTTGGCGGCGCTTCTTTTTAGTTTGTGGTGGGTGTTCAGGTAAGTTGTACAAAAAGATTATTTTTATAAACAGCGCGAGTTTTCCAACGGATTGAAGAACCCAACTGCTATAAGCCTTTGACACTCAGGCTTTAGAATAAAATTCTAGACTTTTTTGCCGCC
>JBOHQZ010001162.1:0-2251 GCA_050732275.1 bacterium | reverse complement strand
CCCGGCTATCGGGATTTTAAAATCGGCAACTTTTTGTTTGCGGAGAAAGCCGAAGTGTTCAAGAAAAAGGGCGTGCGAAAAATCTACAGCGCGCCGGGAAGCCCCAAGCACGAGACGTATTTGCGCAGCATGGGATTTGTGCCGGAAAACTCACCGGCCGGAGAGCGCTTGTACAGCTTGATGATCGCTTAATTGGTTGTGTCTGCATGCCAGCCCGATGGAATGTATCTTCCTCAATAAAATGACAGCAACATTTATCGCGTTTCCTTATCGGGAAAAATGGGTATGCTTCTCCAAATTTGTCGAGGCTTCGTTTTGACTTTCGTGCTTGCCTTCGCTATTCGAAGCGCGGGGCAATCTCCGCAGACCGTTGAAAAGATTGTGTTGCACGACCCTCTCCGCGGCAAGACGTTGGGAATGCGCAGCGGCGGTCGATTTGTCACGGCAGGCGGTTGGCGAGTGATAAACAAAGAGGACATGATCGTTTACGATCTCGGCAGATATGTCGAGAATGGCGCGCTCACGATTTACGTGCGCAACTTCAAACCGAGCGCGCAAAATGCTTTCCAACGGCATCACATCATCAGCATGTTTCGCAACCCGTGGGGCAACCATCAGTCCGTCGAAAATCAAGAGCACCTATGGGATTTTCATACCGGCCACAATTTCAATCCCGGCATCAAACTGCTTTCTTTCACGGATAACCGGCACGAGCACCAAACGGTCGTGCGTGATGATTGGCCGCGCCAGGAAACCCATCAGATCACGATGATTTGGCACGGCAACCAATTGCGCTATCTCCGCAACGGTGTGTTGGTCGTGCAACACACGCACGAAGGGCCGATGCAATTGCGCTACCTTTACATAGGCCGTGATCGTACGGTGAGCGGAGATTATATCACGCATTTCCATCACAACCAATATTTCGCGCCAATGGGGCCGATTTATTCCGATATCACCATTACGGAAATGCAGCCGGCAAACGACGCCCAGCCGCCGCGCGTTCAGAACGTGTGCGCGGCGAATCGATATGCCAATGCCGTGCGATTACAATGGACGACCGATGAGCCGTCGGTGTGTTACGTCGAATACGGCGCTACTTCGGCGTATGGCGAGCAAACACCGGTGCTCGGCCCTCCCGCGCGAAAATTCGAGACGACACTGGCGAGGTTATCACCAAATCAAACCTATCATTATCGTATCGTCGCGCGAGATGATGCCGACAATCTCAGCACAATACCTGACCAAACCTTCACGACTTTGCCGGGCGAGCTTTATCTTTTCAAGCCGGTCGCCGACACTTTTGTTGAACGCTCCGGCATTTTCGGAGAAACGCGTGATCATGGCAATTATGGCTTCGTTCATTTGGCCGCCGGCGCAAGCTGGGAATGTTATCTGCGCTTCGAGATCGCCGGCGTACAAGGCGAGATCGCACACGCGACATTATGTTTGCATGGCCGGCAATCCGGCAAGCTCAACGGCATTCTGCGTGTGCTGCCTGCGGCTTGGGATGAAATGAACGTCACTTGGCTTACCAAGCCCAAGGTGGAAGGCGAGGAATTGGCTCGCCTTCCTGTGGTGCAAGCCGGTCAGTGGCATGTGCTGAATGTCGATGCGCTCGTGACGGGGAACGGCGTCTATGGCTTCGCTTTGCTAGGCTCCAACCCAGAGCCGGTTTCTTTTGACAGCCGCGAATGCACCAATTTTCAACCTGAGCTGATTGTAACGGCGTCGCCGAAATCCAAACCGTGAGCAATGGATTATTTTTAGAATCCCGCGCCCTTCGTATTCAGCCGGATGCGATAGATAGCGGTGTTCGAGGTGATAAACAACGTGGAGCCGTCTTCACCCCAGTTGCAATTGCCGGTGGGCACGCCGAAATCAAACGTGCCGAGATGTTTGCCTTTCGGTGAAAAGACATAAATCCCGCCGGGTCCCCCCGCTGAAAATATTGCCGTGTACGTCCACCTTCATGCCATCCGTACTGCCGGGGCGATTCTTTTTGAACAATGGCGAGTTTTGATCTTCTGAGCCTTTTTTCATCTTTTTCTCGCGTTATCAATAAGAGCCATAAAGGGCTCGGTACACAAGGAATCGGCCCTGAATAACAAGTTACTCAGAGGAGAGGGATATGATTAGAAAAAAATATATTTATTTGGTGCCTGCGGTAATCTTGCTGACGGCGCTGGCGGCCCTGCCATGGTGGTGGGGCTCGGCAGCGAATCCCACCGGCAACGGTGCGGCCGGCATC
>JBOHQZ010001161.1:0-2254 GCA_050732275.1 bacterium | reverse complement strand
ATGCAACATGCAAAAGAAGCTGCTTGCCGAAATTATTTGACTTCGACCGTTGCGCCAGCCTCTTCCAATTTGGCTTTAACTTGCTGCGCCTCGTCTTTGCTGACGCCTTCCTTTATCGGCTTTGGCGCATTGTCCACCAAATCCTTCGCCTCTTTCAAGCCGAGATTGGTCAGTGTGCGGACGACCTTGATCACGTTAATCTTGTTGGCGCCGGCGTTGGCCAAAATGACGCTAAACTCCGTTTGCTCTTCGACTACTGGGGCAGCTTGCGCCGGACCAGCGCCCGCGCCCGCTTGCGGCATCGCCATCATCGGCGCGGCCGCTTTGACGCCAAATCGATCTTCAATCGCCTTGACCAAATTCGATAGCTCGAGAACCGTCATGTTCTCGATTGCTTGCAGGAACTCGTCCTGCTTTGCGGGGGAAGCCACTGCTGTAGACACTGAATCCTCCTTAACAAAAGTTTTTGTTTAGACTGGTTTCTGTTTTTAAACGTAGTCCCCGCCCTTAAATCTGTGGGCGGCTATTACACAACATTGCCCCACGGGGGGCAAGATTATACCATCTTTATTGCGCCGATTTTTCTTTCTTCTCTGCTACCGCTTGCAGCGCATAAACAAAGTTTCTGACGATCCCTTGCAGGCTGTTGACCAGGCCATAAAGCGGTGCATTCAAGGTGCCGACCAATTGCGCCAGCACTTCTTCGCGGCCCGGCAGCTTGGAAATTTTCTCGGTTTGTTTCGCGTCAAAAAATTGGCCCTCGAAAATAATCGCCTTGATCGCCGGCTTGGGATTGGTTTTCAGAAAATCCAAAATGACCTTGGCCGGAGCGCCGGCGTCCTTCATGCCGAAGGCCAACGCCGTCGGGCCTTCGAGATACGGCACGAGAGATTGATAACCCGCCTGTTCCGCCGCCAGCCGCACCAGCGTGTTCTTGCCGACCAAATACTCGACGTTTGACTTGCGGAAATTGCGCCGGAGATTAGTCATCGCCTCAACGGTCAATCCGGAATAATCGGTCAGAAAAATGCTCTTGGCCGACGAAAATTTTTCGCTCAGCTTTACCACCGCTTCGGCTTTATCTGGCCGGATCGTTCTGGTTTGTTCCATGATGAATTCTCTACTTTTTTTAAAATCTTGAACTAAGCTTTCGATTCCACGGCAATCGCATTGTGATCGATTGGAATGCCCGGGCCCATCGTGCTCGAAACCGTCACGCTGCGAACATATTGGCCCTTGGCCGAAGCCGGCTTCAAACGCACCACCGTATCCATAAACGCGCGAATATTGTCCACCAACTGCGGTTCGGAAAACGACGCCTTGCCGACATTCACGTGCAAAATGCCGGTTTTATCGACGCGAAATTCGATCTTGCCGGCCTTCACTTCCTTCACGGCTTTGGCGACATCCAGCGTCACCGTGCCGCTCTTCGGGTTCGGCATCAGGCCGCGCGGCCCGAGAATTTTTCCGAGCTTGCCGACTTCGCCCATCACATCCGGCGTCGCGATCATGACGTCGAAATCAAACCAATTCTCATTGATTTTTTTGATGTATTCTTCTAAGCCGACGTAATCGGCTCCGGCTTCCGTTGCTTCTTTTTCCTTGACGCTTTTGCACAGCACCAATACGCGTACAGTTTTGCCGATGCCGTGCGGCAGAGCCACGGTACCCCGCACGGCCTGGTCGGCGTGGCGAGGATCGACGCCCAAACGCACCGCCACTTCCACTGTTTCGTCAAATTTAGCCGTCGCGGTTTTCTTGAGCAATTTCACAGCATCTTCCAGCGAATACTCTTTTCCCGGCTCGATATTTTTTAAAAGCTCCTGATAACGACGACTCTGTTTCATAAATTGACCTTTCCCGATATTTCAAATTTCAAATTGAAAATTTTCAATTTAAAATTTTCAATGCTTTGATTGTGGCCAGGGCTGCGCTAGGCGCCGACCTCGATGCCCATGCTGCGGGCGGTTCCTTCAACCATGCGGATGGCCGCTTCAATATTATTGGCATTGAGATCGCTCATTTTGGTCTCGGCAATTTGCCGGACTTGCGCCGGAGTGACCTTGCCAACCTTGTTCCGGTTCGGCTCACCCGAGCCTTTTTCCACACCCGCGGCTTTGGCGAGAAGAATCGAGGCCGGCGGCGTTTTCAGAATAAACGTAAATGACCGGTCCGAATAAACCGTGATGATCACGGGGATGACGAGGCCCTGCCGGTCTCCGGTTTTGGCGTTGAACTGCTTGCAAAATTCCAT
>JBOHQZ010001160.1:0-2259 GCA_050732275.1 bacterium | reverse complement strand
CCGAAATTTGTTGTCGTCTCGATGGCTTGCCGTTAGCGATCGAACTGGCGGCGGCGCGCCTCAAAATATTTTCGCCGCAGGCGATTTTAGCACGACTTGAAAAGCGGCTCGACGGGAGCTCGCCGACACGTTTCGAGCTTTTGAAAGGCGGGCCGCGCGATGTGCCGGCGCGCCACCAAACGTTGCGGCAGGCCATTGCGTGGAGCGAGGATTTGCTCGAGGCCGAAGAAAAAATTTTATTCCGCCGGCTCGCCGTGTTTGCCGGCGGTTGCTCTTTGGAAGCGGTGGAGGCGGTTTGCGGCGTCAAGCATGATGTTGCCGGCGCAACATTCGATGGCATAGCCGCTTTGGTCGATAAGAGTCTGCTTCGTCAAGATCGGACGGCGGATCGCGAGCCGAGGTTCATGATGCTCGAAACGATCCGCGAATACGCGCTGGAGCGCTTGCAAGCGAGCGACGACTGGGATGCCATCCGGCGTGCTCATGCGAATTTCTTTTTGGCGCTGACGGAGAAGGCGGAGCCGCAGCTTACCGGACCTCAGCAGGAAGTTTGGTGCGATAGATTGGCCAGAGAACACGACAACTTTCGCGCCGTGTTCAACTGGGTGCAAGCCACCGGCGAGGTGAATCATGGATTGCGTTTGGGCGGAGCGCTGTGGCGATTCTGGCTTTGGCGTGGACACGTCAGAGAAGGTTATGAACGGTTGAATGCGCTGCTGGCGCTTCCCAACGCGGCGCAATACACCAAAGAACGCGCCAAGGCGTTGAACGGCGCCGGCACCATCGCCAATATTTTATGCGACTATCGTGCCGCCCGCGCGCTGCTGCAAGAAAGTTTGGAGATTTGGCGGGCGCTTGGCGATAAGAGGGGAATGGCGATCGTTCTCAACAATTTGGCATGGATCGCCTGCCATCGCGGCGAGCTCGCGTCGGCGCAAGCGCTTTCGCAGGAAGCGCTGGATTTGCACCGGCAGGCGGGAGACCAACGCGGAGAAGCGGTGGCGTTGAACAACCTGAGCTGGGCGGCGTTTTTCCGCAGCGATCTAACGCCAGCGCTTTCCTTGCAGGAGCAATCACTCGCTCTCCGACGGAAAATTGGCGATGAAAAAGGGGTGGCTTTTGCGCTAGACGTGCTCGGGCAAATTGAAGAGACGCTGGGCAACTATCAAAAGGCGATTTCGCGCCTAGACGAATCTCGCTGCCTACAACAACGGTTGAACGACGAGCAGGGTTTAGCCTGGACGTTGATGTTGCTCGGCAATACGGCGCGCAAGCAAGGTGATCTCGAAGGCGCGACAAAACTTTTGGAAGAGGGCGTCGCGGCATTGAAAACAATCGACAACAAGTGGGGAATTGAATTGGGGCTTTACTGGCTGGGAATCACTGCTCGGGAACTTGGCCATCATCAACGCGCCGAGGAGCTTTTGGAAGAAAGCCTGAGAATGTCGCGAGAGCGGGAAAGCAAATGGGGAATCGCCAGTTCCCTCGGCTATCTCGGCCATGTTGCGCTCGAGAAAAGTGATTATGCCCGCGCCAAAGCTTGCTATCATGAAAGCTTGGTTCTGCACCATGAGTTGGGCAACACCATCGGTATTGCCGAAGCTTTGTTTGGATGTGGACGGCTCGCGCTCGCCGAAGACCAGCACGCGCGTGCTGCTCGGCTTTTCGCGGCCGCCGAGCTTCTTCGCGCGAAGATTGGCGCTCCCATGTCGGTGCGCGAGCATAAAAGATTTGATCGTGAAGTCGCCTCCGTTCGCGCCGCATTAAAAGAAAATTTCGACGCCGAATATGCGGCAGGCAAAACCATGACAGAGGAGCAGGCCATTGCGTATGCATTGAAAGCCGCTGACAAGTTGTAGCGATATACGATGCTCGAAAACATCGGGTTTGAAAAATGCCCAAGCTTGCTTTTTTGCAAAAATTGCTTATCCTTAAAAGAGAAAGAGTGCAATTAAAATTCCATAAGCATGATCGATCAAATTCTCGCGCATTATAAAATTCTTGCCAAGCTTGGGCAGGGCGGCATGGGCGAGGTGTTTCTTGCCGAAGACAACAAGCTGCGTCGCAAAGTCGCGCTCAAGTTTCTTCCCTCCCATGTTGCAGCCGATCCTGAAGCGCGCACCCGTTTTGAGCAAGAAGCCCGCGCTGCTGCTGCCCTCAATCACCCCAACATTTGTACCATCTATGAAATTGGCGAAACCGAAGATAAACTTTTCATTGCGATGGAATACGTCGAGGGGGGAAACGCTGAAGAAAAAG
>JBOHQZ010001159.1:0-2261 GCA_050732275.1 bacterium | reverse complement strand
AGGCGCTCTCGGCGTCAACACCAACGAGTTCGTCGGCTTCGACATCGCCGGCGATACCGGCATGGCGTATACAAGTCTGACGGCCGGTTCGAGCGGATCGAGCTTTTATACGATTAATTTGACCAACAGCGTCGCAATGCTCGTCGGCAATATCGACAATAGCGCATCGTTGCGTGGCATTAGTATCGCACCGTAACGCTTGCGGAAAGTCAACCTCTCAACGCCGCTATGGAACCTTCTGATCGCGACTCTCAATACGTGATAGCGCTCGAAAATCAGAAGGTTCCTTTAGCTACGAGATTGCGGAGCTGGGCCGCTACGAATGCAAGGGCTATAGCCATATAATCAACGCAGCTTGCCTTTAACATTGCCGAAACATGACATGCCGGATTTCGCGCCCTCAGCGTGTGCAAGGCGATCCTTTTACGTGGATCGCCTTTTTATTTTTAGCGGCAAGGTGTGATGACTTAAAACATTTTTCGGTCTTTGGTTTTTTAAAAAATTAGTGGTATTAGTCAGGATCGCTGCACTACGATTTTCCACCCATAACTTGGCATTGTATTTCTTTCCAAACTAGGCTTGCGTTTTCCAAAAAATTGTGTATTCTTTAAATGAACGGCACGCAGATGACTCCGATGATCGGCCAAACTAGCACACACTAAAAATTTTTGAAAGGCTTGCCAGCGGCAGCCTTCGTTTTGTTAATTTGAAAATGTGTTATGATCGGCGAAACGATTTCGCATTATAAACTTTTAGAGAAATTAGGCCAGGGCGGCATGGGCGTGGTGTACAAAGCTCAAGATCTCAAGCTCGACCGTTTCGTGGCGCTCAAGTTTCTCCCGCCCTATCTCTCTGCGGATGAAGAAGAGAAGAAGCGCTTCATCCAAGAAGCCAAAGCCGCCTCGGCGCTGGATCATCCCAACATTTGTACCATTTATGAAATTGACGAGGCTGAAGATGGGCAAATGTTTATTGCGATGGCTTATTACGACGGCGAGACGCTTAAAAAGAAAGTAGCCAGTAATCAGGCTACGCCCGTAGGGTTATCAGTGAGCAGCGTTATTGAGATTGCCATTCAAATCGCGCAAGGTTTGGCGAAGGCGCACGAGCACGGCATCGTGCATCGCGATCTCAAGCCGGAAAACGTGATCATTACAAAAGAAAGCGTTGCCAAGATCGTTGATTTCGGCTTGGCAAAATTAACCGGCCACACGCGGCTCACTAAAGATGGCGCGACGAAAGGCACGGCTGCTTACATGTCGCCCGAACAAGCACGCGGAGAAGACACGGATCATCGCACCGACATTTGGTCTCTGGGCGTAGTGATGTATGAAATGCTCACCGGCCAATTGCCTTTCAAAGGCGAGAAAGAACCCGCTGTGGTGTATGGGATTCTCACCAAAGCGCCGAAGCCGGTGAGTGAATGGCGCCATGAAATTCCCGGGGTATTGGAGCAAGTGATCAATCGCGCCCTGGCCAAAGATGCTGATGAACGTTATCAGCGCGTGGAGGAAATGCTGGAAGAGCTTAAAATTCTCAAACAGCAGCTCGAGACCGGTCACATGGAAAAACGCCAGATCGCTTCGTTGCGCGTCATCAAAAGAAAACGCGCCTATCTCTACGGCGGCATCACCGGTCTGCTGATTTTGCTGTCAGTGTATGCACTCTATCGCTTCATTCCACAACGCAACGCTATTGACTCCATCGCGGTTCTGCCTTTTGTCAATGCCAGCGCCGATCGCGAGACTGAATATCTTTCCGACGGCATCAGCGAAAGTGTGATTCGCAGCCTCTCGCAATTGCCCCGTCTCAAAGTTATGTCTTTCAGCGTGGTTTCGCGATACAAAGCAGAAGCAGCGAATGCGCAGGAAATTGGGCGAGAGCTTGAGGTGAAGGCCGTGCTCGCCGGGCGCGTCACACAACGCGATGAAACTCTCTCAATCAGCGTCGAGTTGGTCGATGTGACCGACAATCGCCACATTTGGGGTGAGCAATATCGGCGCAAGCCGAGCGACCTTCTGTTGGTGCAAGACGAAATCACCGAAGCCATCGCCAAAAAATTGCAGCCCCGCTTGACCGGTGAAGAAAAAAAACGCTTGGCCAAACGCTACACGCCAAACATCGAGGCCCATCAACTTTATCTCAAAGGGCGGTTTCATACCACCAAGTATACCCAAGAAGGCTTCGAGAAAGGCTTCTCTTATTTTAACCAAGCCGTCGCAAAGGATCCGAATTATGCTACAACGTATCAATATTACGCG
>JBOHQZ010001158.1:0-2265 GCA_050732275.1 bacterium | reverse complement strand
TGCTTGTACAGAGGCAATGATGTTGCCAGATGTCGAGGCGAGGAAGAAGATTCGATTATACAAGCATTTTAACGAAATTCAAAAATATATAGTAGGCAATTTATATACCATCAAGAAACCAGCTTGCTCAAACGCTTTAAACTCAGCAATAATAAGATAGTTTTCTTTTGATCTGACAAATGATTATGCAATATTTTGCCGTGTCTATAACATAGCTTTGCATAGTTCTCTGTATCTCACTTTCCCCTTTCTTCATTTTTCTCTTGTTTATAGCTGTGATACGCTTTCCACTCCTTCTCCCCTAAATTAAAATAGTAAGCGAGAAAGTCAAGGTATTTGTTTTGGCGCAAACGCATCAACCAACAACCGCATCCTTCTGATATGCTCCGGCCCGGTGCCGCAGCAGCCGCCGAGAATATTCACGCCAAGCTGCAACAATGTTTCGGCTTTGGGTTGAATCATTTCCGGCGTTTCCTTGTAAATTGAAACACCGTCAACCCATTCCGGAATGCCGGCGTTGGATTGCGCGATGATCGGTTGGCGCGTGAGCGGCCGCATTTCTTGCACGATGGCGATCATTTCATCGAAGCCGCGGCCGCAGTTGGCGCCGATGACATCCGCGCCCGCCGCCGTGAGCCGGCGAACTGCGGTTGCAACGTCTACGCCCCACATCGTGCGCAAGCCGGCCTTGCCCAATTCAAATGTCATTGTCGCCACCACGGGCAGATTGGTTTTCTCTTTCACGGCACGGATGGCGATCTCGGCTTCCTCCGGCGCCATCATGGTTTCGACGAAGACGACGTCAACGCCGCCTTCGGCAAGCGCGGCTGCCTGCTCGGCAAAAATGTCGTAAATCTCTTGCTCCGTGCGCGGTCCGAGCGGCTCGATGATATCGCCGGTCGGCCCCAGCGAGCCGGCGACGAATTTTCCCGCCGGGCAAACTTCGCGGGCCAATTGCGCCGAAGCTTTGCAGAACTCGGCGACGCGAGGCTCGAAATTGTGCAACGTCAGCCGGGACCGATTGGCGCCGAAGGTGTTGGTCTCCACAATATCCGAACCGGCCGCGTAATAATCCTGATAAATTCCTTGCACGATTTCCGGATGCGTGACATTATATTCTTCCGGGCAGACGCCGGTCGGCATGCCGCGCTTTTGCAGCTCCGTGCCCATCGCCCCGTCGGAGAGGAGGGTGATGCCGGCATGAAGCTTATCAAGAAATAATTCAGCCATTGTGAAGTTTTCAGTAACCAGTTATCAGTGAAAACCGTTAAATCACATTTTCTTCATTACGCCATTTATATGCAAAAAATCCCCCGCCGATGGACGCCGAATACACCGAGATTCGCCGAAAAATTTTATTCGGCGAATCGCAGTGACTTCGGTGAAGTTCGGCGGGTATTTTTCCCTGTTTGATTACGGCCCTGGCCTGCTTAGAGCATTGGCAGGGCAGGCTCGTCCGGCTTTGGCCAATCTTGTTGAAAGAATACTGAAGGCCCACCACAAAGTCAAGCGATTTGTTGCAGCATTGAACAAACGCAGATAAAATCCGTCATTTTCCTGATAGGTCACCTGTTCCCCAAGTCACTCCAGAAAGGAGGCGCGTTATGCGTTTCAACAGACGTTGTAGCCATTCCCAATTAACGCCATTTGCAAATTGGCAAACAGCCTTTTTGTGGATGGCATTTTTCGTTTTGACGCCGGTGTATGTTTTTGCCCAGGACGCCAAGCCGTCGAAGTGGACGCCGGAAGTGATGATCAAATACAAACGCCTGGGCGGCACTGCCATTTCACCGGACGGCAAGTGGGTGGCGTATACGGTTTCTGAGCCACTCATGGAGGGCGAAAAAAGCGAGTATCGCACGCACATCTTTTTGGCGAGCGCCGACGGCAAAACTGATTTTCAATTTACCCAGGGCGATAAGTCCTGTACCAATCCGAAATGGTCACCGGACGGCAACGGGCTGGCGTTTCTCTCTGCGCGCGGCGGCGAGAAAAATCAAATCTGGCTGATTCGGCCCACCGGCGGCGAGGCCGAGAAACTCACCGAGGTAAAAAGCGCCGTGAGCAATTTCGCCTGGTCGCCGGACGGCAAGCGCATCGCGTACACCATGAACGATCCGTTGACCGAGCAAGAGGAAAAGGACAACAAAGAGAAGCGTGACGAAATCGTCGTCGATGAGAATTTTAAATTTTCCCATCTCTACGCGATTCCGGTCGAGAAAAATGAAAAGGGCGAGCGCCCGGCCAAACGTTTGACCAAAGGCG
>JBOHQZ010001157.1:0-2266 GCA_050732275.1 bacterium | reverse complement strand
TTAAAGTCCGAAGTCTTGAGGTCCGAGGTTTTTGGGTTCCAGATGGATAATGAAGGCGCAAGCTTGGCGTCACTCTTATTATGATGAATTGAAGAGACAATCGTATTGGCAAATTCCAAGTTATTCGCCGTCAGCAGGCGCTGGCATTCCTCCGGCAAAAAAACCTCGTCGATATAGCGGCCTACCACTTCATAAGCGCGCCAGCCGAGCACTTCTTCCGCGGCTTGGTTGAACGAGGTGAGCCGGCGTTCGAGATCGACGGTCATCAGGCCGGAGCCGATGCTTTGAATGATGCTCTCGTTGAAATTTTTCAGCTCGGTGATTTCCTGCTCGAGCTTTTTGCGCTGTGTCACGTCGCGCGCAATGCCGACGCAGCCGACGACCTCGCCGCGGTCGAAGATAGGGTTGATGTTGGTGGACAGATAAATGATTTTCCCGGTTTGCGCGCGAATGCGCATCTCGAAAATGCGCGACTTGCCTTTGAGGGTGTTGCGAAAATTGATCTCGGCGCTGGCGCGGTCTTCCGGCAAAACCATATCGGCAAAATTCCGGTCCTTCCAGGCCTCGCGCAGATAGCCGGTGAGCACGGAGAGGCGGCGATTGATGAAAACAAACTGGCCGTGGGTGTTGAGCGTGAAGATCAGATCGCTGGCGTTTTCAATGAGATCCTGATACTTGTATTCCGTGCGCTTGATGCGCTGCTCCAGCTCGCGGTTGCGCTGGCGCAGATCGTGCAAAATGAAAACATTGTCGATGACATTGACCAGCTCGCGGCTGGCAAACGGCTTTTCCAGATACATGCTCAGCCCCAACTGAAAGAGCCGTGTGTAATTGACGTCCTGCCGCATCTTTGCCGTCAGCATGATCACCGGCGTTTCGTTGACGCTGCGGTATACCGGGTTGCCGGCCAGTTCCTGCAACACCTCGGCGCCGCTGATGTGCGGCATGACGTAATCGAGCAGCACCAAATCCGGCTTCTTTTCCAAGAGCAGGCGCAGCCCGTCTTCGCCATTCGCCGCTTCGAGAAAATCGTATCCGGCGCCGGTGAGGATTTTTTGAGTGATCTCGCGCTGGTCGGCGTCGTCGTCAATGACGAGAATAGTTTTCTTGCCGGGCCTGGGCTTGGGCGATTCCGGAAACAATCCGGTCTCATCGACGACAAGCTCCTCCGTAGCCGGCTCGTCTTTGGACAACTCGACAGCAGACCCCAAAGGCCCTGCCGGGCCTTTGAGCCGTTTCACGACCGGCTTGTCGAGCGCCGGCGTCGAGGCCTCGGAAGAACGGATATTGTCATAATTATCCACCACTCAACCTTCCCTACTGTTTTTGGGTGAAAAATTCAGCGCGGCAATATCCAACTTTACTTCTGCAAAGTGACGTCTTTACAGAAAAACCTTTTGACCGCAGGCAAAAACCCCAACAGATGTTTTAATCAGTTGGTCTTAATTCATCCGTTGGTGCAGGCCTTTGGCATTGCGGCCAAAACCACGCTAGGCAATCGGAATATGAAAATAAAACTCCGTCCCTTCGTTCGCTTTGGTCACATAGGCGATTGTGCCGCCGTGCAATTCGACCAGGCGCTTCGAGAGACTAAGCCCGAGGCCCATGCCGCTGAACGGCCGGGCCACGCCATCCGGTGCCGGCAAGCGCTCGTTCCGTTGCAGCGAAAAAACCGGAGCGAGCTGATGAAATTCCTTGAAAACATAGCGCACAAATTCCGGCGCGATGCCGATGCCGGTGTCTTTCACATGAAAACGAATGCTCTTGCTCTCGCGGCGCGCGCCGATCTCCACGGTTCCCTCTTTCGTGAATTTGATCGCGTTGCTGAGCAAATTTAACAACACCTGATAGAGCCGGCGAAAATCCACCCGCAAAAACGGCAGATCCGGCTCGCAGCAGGTGACCAGGTTCAGGCGCCGTTGCCGGGCGAGCGGTTCCACCGCCGCGGCCGCGGCCTCGATCAGCTCCACCGGCGCGATCGTCGAGATCTCGAGCTGCATTTGGTGCTGCTTCAAGCGCGAGAGATCGAGAATCTCGTTGACCAGATCGAGCAGGTGATTGCCGCACGCGCGAATGTGCTCGACCACCTCCTGCTGCGCCGGCGCCAAGGGACCGTACATGCCGTCACGCAAAAGCTCGGCGTAACCGAGAATGCCGTTGAGCGGCGTGCGCAGCTCGTGGCTGACGTTGGCGATAAACTCGGTCTGCAGCCGATTGAGCGTCTCGAGCTGTCGCGCGTGTTTTTGAGCCTCGGACAGGCGTGCGC
>JBOHQZ010001156.1:0-2268 GCA_050732275.1 bacterium | reverse complement strand
CGCCTGAAGGCGCCACTACGAACCATTACTCGTGTGGGGTGCGCAGCTCCGCTGGAATGGTATTGGTACCGCAGCCGAGCCGGACGATTTTTTTGCGGCCATTCTTCACATCTTTTGTGGCGTTACGTGTGTCCACCACCAGCTTGGAGCATTTGACGATCATCTCGTAGTCGTAATCATCGTGATTGGTGGCGATAATGACGCAATCCGCGGACTCGAGCAGCTTGGAATCGAGCTTTTTGGAGTGATAAGCTTTGCCGCACACGCGCAGCGACGGCACGTAAGGATCGTTGTACATCAAATACCGGCCGCCGCGATTGTACAGCAGCTCCATGACTTTAATCGCCGGCGAGTTACGCGTGTCATCGACATTTTTCTTGAAGGCGACGCCGAGCATGAGAATTTTGGAATTGGTGATGGCGGCGCCGTGCAGGCTCAACGACCGGATGATGAGATCCAAAACATAATATGGCATGTTCTCATTGGTCATCGCCGCCAGCTCGATGAAGTTGGTGTGAAAGTCGTACTCTTTGGCTTTCCACGACAAGTAATACGGATCGACGAGAATGCAATGGCCGCCGATGCCGGGGCCGGGGAAAAATGGCATGAAGCCGAACGGCTTGGTGGCGGCGGCTTCGACCACTTCCCAAATGTCGACGCCTTCCATGCGGTCGCAAAGCTGCGCCAGCTCGTTCACCAACGCGATGTTCACCGAGCGGAAAATATTTTCGAGCAGTTTGGTCATCTCGGCGGCTTTGGGCGAGGAGAGCTCTTTGACTTCGACGATGACTTTACGGGAAATCGCCGAAGCGAGCTTGGTGCATTTTCTCGTCACGCCGCCGATGACGATCGGCGTGTTGGCCGTGGTAAATTTTCTGTTGCCCGGGTCGATGCGCTCCGGCGAGAAGGCCAGGTAAAAATCCTTGCCCACCTTCAGGCCGGTCTCTTCCAAAATCGGCTGCACGACTTTTTCGGTGGTCTCCGGGTAAGTGGTGGATTTCAGAATGACGAGCTGTTCCCGGCGCAATCCGCCGGCAATACCTTTGGCAGAATCAACGATGTAAGAGACATCCGGTTCTTTGTTGTCGGTGAACGGTGTCGGCACGCAAATGTAGACGACATCGCAGGCGCCGATGCGATCGTAATTAGTGGCGCCGGCAAGCTTGCCGGCCCTCACCAGCTCGCGCAATTTATTGCTGTCCACGTCATCGATATAATTTTCGCCGCGATTGAGCTTGGCGATTTTTTCTTCGCTCACATCGATGCCGAGCACTTCGTAGCCAGCCGCGGCATATTCCACGGATAAGGGCAGGCCGACATAACCCAAGCCGATCACGCCAACCTTTGCGGTTTTGTCTTCGATTTTGATTTCAAGACTCACAGGAGGTCTCCTTAAAATTTGGTCCCAGTGCAAGAAGCAGCTCATTAGAATTTTTATAAAGACATCTTGTAGTTTCTCTTGTAAAACTCGAGATACTCACCGCTTTTCAATTTTTCCCACCACCAACGGTTTTGGGCGTACCAGTCAATGGTAAACTCGAGCGCGGCTTTAAAATCGTGTTTCGGTTTCCAGCCGAGCGCCGCCAGCTTGCTCGTTTCGAGCGAATAACGCCGGTCGTGGCCCAGGCGGTCATTCACAAAAGTCATCAGGCTCTTGGGCTTGCGCAAAGCCGCGAGCATCATCTCGGTGATTTCGAGATTGTTGCACTCGTTGCCGCCGCCGATGTTGTACACCTCGCCGTCTTCGCCGTGTTCCAAAAGAAAATCGATGGCGTCGCAATGATCTTCGACGTAAATCCAGTCGCGGACGTTTTTGCCGTCGCCGTAAATGGGCAGCGGTTTGTTCTCGATCGCGTTGGTGACAAAAAGCGGAATCAGCTTTTCCGGATATTGGTATGGCCCGAAATTGTTCGAGCCGCGCGTAATGATGACCGGCAGGCCGTAAGTTACAAAATACGAATAGGCCAGGCGATCCGCTCCTGCTTTCGAGGCCGAGTACGGGCTGGACGGCATCAGCGCATCGATTTCCTTGAACGAGCCTTGCTCGATGCTGCCGTAAACTTCGTCGGTCGAGATTTGGATGAATTTTTTGACGCGGTGCCAGCGCGCCGCCTCGAGCAGCACGAACGCGCCGAAAACGTCGGTGCGGATGAAAGCATCCGGCGCGCCGATCGAGCGATCGACGTGGCTCTCGGCGGCAAAATTCACCACGACGTCGGTCTCGGCCATGTACTGATCCACCAGCATGGCGTCACAAATATCGCCTTG
>JBOHQZ010001155.1:0-2269 GCA_050732275.1 bacterium | reverse complement strand
GCGGCGGTTTATGTCGTTTCTCCGAAACAATTTTTTGCCGATTGCGCTGCTGTTGATTTTTGCGGCGACGCTCATCACGCCGCTCGCGGCCACTTTTCTTTCGCAGCAAACCGATCCTTGCGGCATGGGCTGTGCCGGCGTTTGTTGTTGCGCGCCGCAGCAAGCCAACTCGCAAAGCTGCCAGCCAGTATCGCTTGCATCGTCCCTGCCGGTTTGGACGAACTGCCAACCTTTCAAACCCGCCATCGCGCCGAGCCTGCCGTGGCATTTGGATTTATTTCTCGACGGCAGTGTCTGGCTATCCGCGCCATTGACTTTTGAAGCTGTCTTCACCAACCTGCAATCCTCGCCGTTAGCCAGCCTCGTTATTTCCCCGCCGGACGGCCCTCCGTGGTCATGTTGATTCAAAAATGGTAACCATTCCGGTACAAACAGATGCTGTCATCCCGTAGGAATCTTTTTTCATATCGAGTACTGTGTTAGTGCAAAACTGGATTCTTCCGGAATGACAGTATGACGATAGCTTCCGAGTAACATGTCATTCTGGAAGAATCCTGTTCAGGCCAGGCACAGTGCTTGATCCTAACAAGATCGTTCCACGATGACATCTGAAATAATCGACAAAATAATTCAACGCTTTTAATTTTTTGGCATTATCATAACGGTTGCGTTTTTGGCGCAAGCTCCGGCATTCGCCTGTTCCGTCTGCCGCTGCGGCGACCAGAGCTTTTTCCTCAACAACGTGCGCATGCTTGGATCCGGGCGCTTTCTCTTTGCCGTCGAGCATTTCAACACGCGCAAAAACGCGATGGCGACTGCGCATCATCAAGAGCAAGGACACCTGGCGAAATTCTTTTCGCCGTTAAGCATTCAACACGGTGAGGTGGCGGAATCGCAGGTGCAAAACTCGGTGCAGCTCACGCTCAAATACGGTTTCAGCAGCCGCTTCATGCTGATGGCCTCGGCGTCCTACACCTTCAATCGCATTTCCGCCGACGGCAACGCAGAAACCGCCGACGGCCTCGGTGATCCGGAAATCATGGCCATGGCGCATTTGCTGAGTTTCGCCAACGGCGCCTGGCAACTGCAGGGCATTGCCGGCGGCCGCGTGCCGCTCGGTAACTCGGAACAAAAAAATGCAGCCGGCGAGCTTCTCGAGCAACATTTGCAAACCGGCAGCGGGACTTGGGCTGGTATTTTCGGCGCGCAGCTTTTGCATGCCTCCGGCAGTCTGCCGCTGTTCTTGAGCGCGAGCTATCAAGCCAACGGTACGAATGACCAAGATTTCGCCTACGGCAATGTTTTTCGCTTCAATGCCGCAGCGCAAAAAGCTTTGTTCAATCCGATTGAAAAACGCTATAAAACGCAAAACCCTTTGCAAAGCGAGCAAATTTTTGAACACAGAGTCACTGAGAAAGTGGAGCTAACACGGGGAAAAGCCGTTCTCCGTGTTACTCTGTTTTACTCGACGTCTCTGTGTTAAAAGAGCTTTTAAAAATATATACTCGACGATTTGAGGCAAAGCTTCGCAGGATTCTTATGGCTTCCTTTTGGAATCTAAAGAATACTTGTCTATATTTTGCTTGTCTGCAAAGAGCAAAAATGCAAATGAATAACGTAGCGCGGCAACTTGCCGCACCCAAATCAGTCAACCGCGAATTAACGCGAATTCGCGCGAATAAAAATTAGCGTGTATTTGCGTGAATTCGCGGTTCATTAAAAATCTTCGTCCTGCAAGGCGGGATGATAGCTTTCTCAGGGTAATATCATAAGGAGGAAAGATGAACCGACGGCATTTCCTGAAAACCGCCGGCGCCGTTACGCTGGGCTTTGCCGGATTGCGCAGCTTTATCGCTTGCAAGGGAACGCGCGACTTTGGCTACGGCCGGCTGATTTCCGACCCCAACAAGATTTTTGATTTGCCCAAGGGCTTTTCCTATCAGATCATTTCGCGGCATGGCCAAGAAATGATCGACGGCTTTTTTGTCCCCAGCCGCGCCGACGGCATGGCGGCTTTTCCCGGCCCCAACGGCTTGACGCTGATCGTGCGCAATCATGAAGTCAACCCCGACGCCAAGGCGAGTGAGGGTGCATGGGGGGAAAATTATGAGCTGCTTTCTCGCCTCCCGCCCCATACCCTTTATGACGCCGGCAGCAGCGGCAAGCCGGCTCTCGGCGGAACCACCACGCTTGTTTATGATACGCGCGCGCAAAAACTCGAAAGTCACTACCTGAGTCTCGCCGGCACTCTGCGTAACTGCGCCGGCGG
>JBOHQZ010001154.1:0-2271 GCA_050732275.1 bacterium | reverse complement strand
GGTTGCTGGTTCTTTGTTACGGATTACTGATCACTAATGACTGATAACTGCTCGTTGATGACCGGTCAGCGGCCAAAGTAAATCGCCGCCAATCCAACCAACATATCCGCTTTGAGCGCGGCACTAATCTGCCGCATGCGCGGGGGCGCCGGATTTTTCCACAGGACGTAGATTGCTGCGACGAGGGCCAGATCAACGCCGCCGATGACGATGCACAAATAAGTGGTATTATAAATGCCGAGATAAAATGGCAACAACGTCGCTAGGATTAATATTACGAATGCCACCGTGGCCGCGGCTTGCGCCGCGCCGAGGCCATAAACCAGCGGCAGTGTGCGCGCGCGCATCGCCTGGTCGCCGGCCCGATCTTCGATGTCTTTAATCACTTCCCGGCCGAAATGGAAAAAGAAGGAAAACGCTGCCGGAAAAATGCCTGCCCGCCAATCCCGATGCCATGCGCGTGCGAGCGTGGACACGTCGTTCATCGAACTCATTCCCAAGATTCCCTCGGAGACATCTGCCCGCGCCGCAAGCGCGCCATAAATGAAAGCCAAAGCCGTTGCGGCACTGACGGCAAGATTGCCGGTTAACGGTTGGCGTTTGAGCCGGAGGCTGTAAACGACCAACAAGATCGAGCTTCCAATTGCGATCGTCAGAGCGGCTGTATTAATGAATATACTAAAAAAATTGCCACATGCCAATAAAAATATCGTAAAGGCGCGCGCCGCTGCCGGCGTGAGCCGTCCGGAGGGCAAAACGCGCTGCGGCCGATTGATGCGATCAATGTCGAGGTCGCACAGATCGTTGATGGTGTTGGCGCCCGCGGCGATCAATATGCCGGAAATCATCGCGATGGCGACGGCGAAGGTAAAATCGAAAGGCTCGACCAACGCCGCGGCCACAAAAATCGACAGCCCCGTGATGGCAACGTTCAATGGGCGGGTGATCTCAATAAGCGCAAGCAGGGTTTGCATCTTATCTTACTTGATCTTCGCCGGCGCTGTCTGGCCGGCGGGGATGAGCGAGATAAAGTTATATCCGGCCTTGCGCTGCTCAAAATCCGCTTTGGCTTTTTTCAGCCAATCCGGATTCGCCAGCAAATCAAGCGTCGAATAAGCCAGCGCTCGCGCCGCAACGAACATGCCCTTTTCACCGATTGACGTGCCGGTACACGCGACGATTTGCCAACTGTGGCCCGGTGCGCCGAACGTGTAGCTCGCCGCGGTCAGGCCGCCGGTCGGCACGATCCAGCTTACGTCGCCCACGTCGGTCGAAGCTTTGCCTTTTTCCGGCTCCGCGGGCAGCGCTTCGATGATTTCTGAAAGCGCATGTTCGAGCGGCCCTTTCAAAGGTTCTTGTGTTTTGCGCGCAAAGCTTTTTTCCTCTTCGGTAAATTTGGGCGGACCGATCAGCTCGAGGTTTTTGTGAATGAGCTGCGACAACGGCAGATTCGGCAGAATCTCGTGCGTGTCGGAATCGACGTGCCAATCGACAGTCGTGCCGGTCATCAGTGCCGCGCCTTTGGCGATGTCAGTCAGCCTTTGAAACATGTACTCGACATCGCTGTGCTTATCGGCGCGCAAATAATACCAAACTTGCGCCGCCGGCGGCACCACGTTCGGCTGGCCGCCGCCGTCGGTAATGACGTAGTGCATGCGGCTGTCTTCCGGCAAATGCTCGCGCAGAAAATTCGCGCCGACGTTCATCAGCTCCACGGCATCAAGCGCGCTCTTTCCCTCGTGCGGCGAGCGGGAAGCGTGCGCCGCCAGGCCGCGAAACGTATATTTCAACGAGACCAAAGCTTTCGTGGTTCCATACGACGAGCGCGTTTGATCGCCGGCGTGCCAGTGCAGAACCGCATCGCAATCATTGAACAAACCCGCCTTGGCCATATAGATTTTGCCGATGCCGGTTTCTTCCGCCGGCGTGCCGTAGAGACGGACGGTGCCTTTCAAGCCGTGCTTCGCCAGCGCTTGGCGAACGGCGATGGCCGCCGCCGTGCTCGCCGTGCCGAAAATACTGTGGCCGCACGCATGACCGTTGGCGCTGCCTTCGCGCTCCTCCCGCTTTGGTGCAGCCAGTTGAGAGAGGCCGGGCAGCGCGTCGTATTCCGCCAGGATGCCGATAACCGGATGGCCGCTGCCGAAACTGGCGATGAAAGCCGTCGGCATATCGGCCACGCTGCGTTCAATAGTGAAGTCATTCGCCGCCAGCCAATCCATCAAAGCTTGGCTCGATTGATGTTCGGCGAGGCCAAGCTCGGCAAGATTC
>JBOHQZ010001153.1:0-2273 GCA_050732275.1 bacterium | reverse complement strand
CCAAAGTCGCGGGATACTTCATTTCTTTGAGATTGTGCAACGGCGAGTAAGCGTAGAGCGCTTTAAATTCCGCCTCATTGTCGCTCGAGCCGTAATCCGCGATCCAGTTCCAGCCGATGGTGAATTTATGAAAACGCAGCATGTCCATCACTCCGACTTGCGGGATGGCGACTTTGAACAGCTCCGGCCGTTGATTCATGATCGCGCCGACCAGCAAGCCGCCATTCGAGCCGCCTTGAAGCGCCAGCTTTTCCGGCGAAGTATATTTATTGGCAATCAACCACTCTGCCGCAGCGATAAAATCATCAAACACGTTTTGCTTTTTGAGCTTGGTCCCGGCTTCGTGCCACTTTTCGCCGTACTCGCCGCCGCCGCGAATATTGGCCGAAGCATAAACGAACCCTTGTTCCAGAAGCGCAAGCCGCAGCGAGCTGAAGGACGGTGAGGTCGTTGAATTGAAGCCGCCATAACCATAAAGCAGCGTCGGGTTTTTGCCGTTGCGCTCGAGGCCTTTTTTGTGTACGATGAACATCGGCACGCGCGTGCCGTCTTTGCTCTGATAAAAAATCTGCGCGGTCACGTAATTCACCGGCTTGAAATCCGGAATTTCCGGCGTGCGAAACAGCGAGCTTTTCTGCGACGCAATATCGTACCGAAAAATTGTTGACGGAAAGTTAAAGGAGCTGAAAGTGTAGAACACAAACCGGTCATCGCGCTCGCCGCCAAATCCGCCGGCCGCGCCGAGATCGGGAAGCGTCACTTCGTTTTCCAACTTACCCTCCAAACTGTAAACATAAGCCCGCGTGGTGACGTCTTTCAAATACGTGGCAAATAGTTTTCCTCCTGCCGTTCCGGCGCCTTGCAGCGGCTCCGGTTTTTCAGGCAGAATTTCCTTCCAGTTTTTCTCATCCGGATTCTTCGGATCGTACAAAATGACCTTGCCGTTTGGCGCGTTTTTGTCGGTTCGAATCAGAAACTTGTCGCCGACGTTGTCGATGATGCTGAAATTGTCGTTGCCGATGCTGTCGACGATTGCGGTGAAGGTCTTCCCGCCTTTGGCTGTATCACGGAAGTAGAGGGCGTTGCCTTTCTTACCCTTGCCGCGCTCCGAGATGGAAAGGATAGCAAACCGCTCGTCTTCGGTAGTGCCGGCAAAGTGAAATCGTTGCGGATGGGCCGGATCTTCGTAAACCAGCTCGTCTGCCGACTGGGGAGTGCCAACGCGATGAAAATAAACTTTGTGATCTTCGTTTTTCGAGGAAAGCTCCTTGCCTTTCTCCGGAGCAGCATAGCGGCTGTAATAAAAACCGTCGCCCTGCCAGGAAATGCCGGAGACTTTGATCCATTTCAACGTGTCGGGCTGCGTCTTTCTGGTGGCCATCGCCATCACGCAATACTCCTGCCAGTCCGAGCCGCTTCTGGAGATGCCATACGCTGCGTATTTGCCGTCTTTGGAAAGAGCAAAAGTGCCGAGCTTCGTCGTCCCATCGGCGGAAAACGTGTTGGGGTCGAGCAAAACTTCCGGTTTGCCCTCCAAGCCCTTTTGCACGTAGAGGACGCTCTGATTTTGCAGGCCGTCATTTTTGAAAAAGAAGAAATACTCGTTTTTCCGAAAAGGCGTCGAGTATTTGGGATAATTATAAAGCTTCTCCAGGCGCGCTTTGAGGCTCTGGCGATAAGGAATTTTTTCGAGATAAGCGAAGGTGACTTTGTTTTGCCCTTCCACCCACTTGGCGGTTTCTGCAGAATTGTCATCCTCCAGCCAGCGATAGGGATCGGGCACCGTGATGCCAAAATAGGTGTCGGTATGATCGACCTTGGCGGTTTTGGGATATTGCAGTGTTTGCGCGTTGACAATCGTGGTGAGTCCAACGGCGATCAAGAAAGCCGGAATCCCAAGCACGAAATTTGTTTTGAACTTTTTCATTTTGTTTCCTCCTTGAGTTGAGCGTGACACAAACACGAAGAAACGGAGTATCGTTTCTTTTTTTTTTGATAATGAGAAGAAAAATCTCCGCGAAACTCGGTGATCTCCGCGTTTCCGTGTTAAAAATAGGTGCTGAATAATACAAAGAATTTTTGGAACACCCAGTCGGGCCGACTGGGTTACGGCCGCCATGCTGCCCACGCGAGGCAGAGCCAGCCGGCGAGAAAAGCCAGACCACCAAACGGTGTTATCGCGCCGAGCCAGCGGATTCCGGAGAGGGCGAGAGCATACAAACTGCCGGAGAAAATCACGGTGCCGATTATGAACAACCAACCGGCGGCAGTCG
>JBOHQZ010001152.1:0-2278 GCA_050732275.1 bacterium | reverse complement strand
CGTTATCCGTCATCGGAAAAAGCCGCGCCACACTGACGGCAAAATCAAAATCTTTCGGGCGGCCGACGCTAAGCTTGGAAATGATCAAATCGTGGGGATGCGGTACGATGATCTCGATACCGCTCACCGGTTCGATGCGTTTGCCGGTACGTTGCCGCCAATTGGCCGGCGCTTGAAACGCGGCCAGATTCACGCCATGAGCATAAACGGAAAAAGTCTGATCAAACGAAGAAAGCTCGCCAATCGAGCCATCGATAAGCGTATCGAGTTTTTCATCTCCGGCTGATATGTCCAACTCGCGCGATGGTACAAAATTCGGCAAAGGAATAGTATGCTGCACCTGCGCCAGCCAAGGGATAATCGCGTTTGCGCCAAAAACATAAACTTGTTGGACACCGGCAACGGCAGCGGCGGCGCGACAAATATGATCAAATTGCTCCAATGTCATGTGCGTCTCTTGTTTGCTCGTTTCTCTTTCGTTTTGGCCGTTTGTTTTTTGCTGCTTCGCGAGAACCAGCGCAAACGGCGCGCTCTGAATCAATTGATCCCACCACGCTTGTTCTTGTGGCGCCAAGTTAAAAAAGTTTTCTGTATTGAGGAGCACATTCACGTGATCAGAATGACCGCCCTGCAAAATTTCAATCCAGCGCTGCATGTGGGTGGGCGCAACAGCTTTGGCGCGGGTGGAAAATTCCAATGCCTTTTGACGCGCAAACGCCTCGCGTTGACAAAGGGCTAATCCGTCGCGGCAATTTTGCCAGGCGCGCTGCATTAAGCGGTCATGGGGGTTCAGTCGTAGCCTCGCCTTCGATGAAAGCTCAACCGCAGAAGTCAGGGTGCCGTGCTCGGTTTTGAGGTCGTTATTGATCATTCACAAAAATAATAAAAACGACAGGGTAACACTGGCAAATTATCAAAAATTTATTTGAATGTCAAGAGATAGGTATTCGTAGTAGCTCTTTTAAGTGCAACAGGTTGGTGGCGAGAATGCCTAAAGGCGTTACTACAAACTATTTTTGATTAAACGACGACATCCACCACCTCTCGCGCAACTGTGTCGCTTCAGCCGAAGCTTCATCATTAATGGAAAGCGCAAAATCAAACGCCGACTGCTTGCCGAGCGTGGCGGAGATGGACTTCACCTGGCCACGGCGGGAAATCAGCAAAGTGATCGTCGTGCCGGGCTTATACTTATGCAACAAATCTTGCCAGTTCTCGGAAGTGACTTCCTCGTTATTCACGGCGATAACCTTGTCGTCAACATCGAGTCCGGCCTGCACCGCCGGCGAATTTGGCAAGAGGCTGCTAATCATGACTTGATCTTGCTCATCGCGAACGCTGAGGCCAAGATGAGAAGCACTGGTATCTGAAGTTGTCTCTGCGACGATACCGGCATAAGCTAAATACTCATCAAGCGGCAATTCCTCACGGCCAGCAATATAAAGACGGCGGAAGTCATCCCACTTCAATTCGGTCACGATTTCCACCGTTTGCCAAAATTGCTCTTCAGTGAAGCCGGGCTTGGAATAACCGAAGCGCTGCAGCAGAACACGAAACACCTCGTCAAAACTTTTGGCATTCTTCGTCTCGTGTCGAATCCGTAGATCCATGCACAAACCGATGAGATCGCCGTGAGGGTAATAGGAGAAATACGTTTGGTGTAAGTTGCCTTGGTCGCCTTCGCCATATACCCACAACCAAACATCGAGGCTCATCTCTCGCGCGCTGCGATATTTCCAGCCGGTGGCGCGGCGATAGCGGCTAATGGTGTTGCTGTATTTTTGCAGCCATTCGTTTTTTGACCACAGGCCGCTGCGGATGAGAGTGAGATACGCGTAGTAATCGGTGACGCCTTCCATCAACCACAAGCTTGTCGTATAAACTTCGCGCGTGTAATCAAACGGGCCAAGCTCGACAGGCCGGATGCGCTTGACGTTCCACAGATGAAAAAACTCGTGCGCGGCGTAGTCGAGATCGATGTCTTCGCGAGTCAGCCCTTCGTAATCCTGCATTTCCTCGCCGATGGTGGTTTGGTCGCCGAGGCGGTGCGGCATGCCGACGCAAGTAGAGTTGAGATGCTCGAGGCCGAAATAATCCGCACGCGGATCAACGTGCCAGCAGAAGATGTATTCGCGAAATGGTACGCTGTCACCCATCATGGCGATTTCTTCAACGACGATCTTTTGCAATTTGTCGGCAAATTGTTGAATGCGCCAGCTATCCGTCTCGCCATGTACGATCAAACGAAATTTTGCGCCGGCGGCTTCAAAGCGCTCTT
>JBOHQZ010001151.1:0-2279 GCA_050732275.1 bacterium | reverse complement strand
CAGCTTTTCGTCGATGCCGGTCACGCGCCGGAGCAACGCCACCAGCGCCGTCAGCTCGTTGCGGGGCGAGCGGCCATCGACTTTTTCCAACTGCTCGTAGGCCTCCCACACCCGCACCGGCGCCAGATATGGCCGATTGGCTTTGAGCGCCTCCAGCACTTTATCGATCATGCGGTATGTCACTTCGCGCCGGCGAAACGGCTGGTTGTAAAAATCTTCAGCGCCGTAATCTCGTCTTTGTGCGCTGCAATGAAAGCTTGAAAATCCTTGACCAGATGCTCGGCATTGACTTTAGCCTGTTGATCCCACCCTGCAAATTCCACTCGATCCAAATTGGTGTAGTCGATAATCTGCTCGTGGCTGCGGCGCACGTTTTCAATATAATCGCGCAGCTCGCCGCTGTCGAAGATGCGCGTCGCTTCCCGAATCAATTCATCCTGTGTGGCCTGAGTTTGCTGCGGCCCCGGCGTATCCTCGGCGCTCAAAGTGAATTTCTCCCGAACCATCTCTTCAATCTTGTCGGCATCGTAAGCTTCCAGCAGCTCGTGTACAACTTGGTTGAGATTTTTGCCGCCGGCCAGCTCCTGAAATTTTTGGCGCTCCGCCGTCGTGATGTCCTTTTCCAACCGCGTCAAGCGATTGGCCAGTGAAGTGAGCGTGTCTTCATCGCGGCTGCCGAGCGTGACGTTCATGAGCAAATCCTTCAATGCCACGCCAGGCTTGCGCTCCAATGGCCGGCTGTCGGTTTTAATGGATTTGGTCACGCCGACGGCATCGATGATGACGAAGTGCGTTTTGTTGCCGATCGCCGAAGGCGTCACTTTTTGCAAATCGTCCTTGGTAAACGTGCGCGTGCCGCGGCCTTTCATCTGCTCGAAATAATTTTTCGATTTCACCTCACGCATGAACAGCAAACATTCGAGCGGCTTGACGTCGGTGCCGGTGGTGATCATATCCACCGTCACCGCAAGACGCGGAAAGTAATCGTTGCGAAACGAGGCGAGCAAGGACTTCGGATCTTCCTCGGCGCGATACGTGACTTTCTTGCAGAACTCATTGCTCTCGCCGAACTCGTCGCGCACGATTTGAATGATGTCGTCAGCGTGGCTGTCGGTCTTGGCAAAGATCAGCGTCTTCGGCACTTCTTTGCGGCCGGGAAAAATCTCCGGCAGCTTGTCGCGAAACGCGCGAATGACATGGCGAATCTGGCTGGGGTTGACAATGTCGCGATCAAGCTGCTTGCCTGAGTACACCACCTCTTCGTCAAGCTGCTCCCAGCGTTTGCGCCGCGTCAGCCGGTCGCGCTTGTCAACGTATTCTTCAACCGGAATGCGCCCGCCCTGTTGCGTGATCGCGGTTTCGATGAGATAAACATCATACGGCACGTTGACGCCGTCGGCCACCGCGTCTTCGTGAGAGTATTCGCTCACGACATTTTCATTGAAAAAGCCAAACGTGCGCTTGTCCGGCGTGGCCGTGAGGCCGATGAGAAACGCGTCAAAATATTCCAGCACCTGCCGCCACAGGTTGTAAATCGAGCGATGGCATTCGTCGATGATGATGAAATCGAAAAATTCGAGCGGCACTTTCTCGTTGTACTCCACCGCTTTCTCGCCGCCGGTTTGCTGGATTTCGTACAGCGAGGTTTCCTCGGCGCTTTCGTCCAGTTCCTCGCCCTTGAGAATCGAGTACATGCGCTGGATGGTGCTGATGCAAACCTGATTATTGGCAGCCACGTAGCTCGATTTCAAGCGCTGCACGTTATAAAGCTCGGTGAACAAGCGATTGTCGTCGCTCGGCTTGAAGTGCATGAACTCCTGCTCCGCCTGCTCGCCGAGATTTTTGGTATCGACGAGAAAGAGAATACGCTTGGCATTAGCAAATTTCAGTAGCCGATAAATGAAAGTGATCGCCGTAAACGTTTTGCCGCTGCCGGTGGCCATTTGAATGAGCGCACGCGGCTTGCCGGCTTTGAAAGATTCTTCCAAATTGTCGATGGCTTTGATCTGACAATCGCGCAGTCCGGCGGAATCAAGTGCAGGAAGCCGCTGCAACCGCGCCCGCAACGGCTCGCCTTGCTTCAGCCATTCTTGAAACGTTTCAGGACAGTGGAAGGAGAAAACCGGACGCGAGCGCGGCTTGGGATCGCGATAATCGGTGAAGCGCGTGACTACGCCGGTGCTTTCATAAACGAACGGCAGCGGTTGATTGTCGGCAACCCATTTCAGCTTGCTGCGGGAATAAACTTCCGTCTGCGCTTCGTGCACGGTGAGACGATG
>JBOHQZ010001150.1:0-2282 GCA_050732275.1 bacterium | reverse complement strand
GCACGGTGCTTGCCCTAAACAGGATTCTTCCAGAATGACATCTTACTGGGAAGAAAAAGCAAAAAAGCCATCACGCAAAGACGCAGAGCCGCAAAGATATCGCAGAGAAAATCTTTGCGTGTTCTTTGCGTCTTAGCGGCTTTGCGTGCGCTTTTGTTTTTTGGTTCGGAATTTAATATTACCCCGGAAAAACTATCCCTGGCCCGCCTAGAGGCCTGGCAGGGCGGGCACGACCGCAAAGATTTTTTAATGAACCGCTAATTCACGCGAATGCACGCTAATCGTTTTTATTCGCGTTGATTAGCGTTAATTCGCGGTTGATAAATTTGGTTGCGGTAAGTGCCGCGCTACGTGAATATCCACAAAAAAATCTGCTCAACTTCTCAACGGATGTTTTGATTATGAACCTCGACGAAATTCTCCAACACGAAGAAACGCTCGATCCTCAAGATTGGCAGGCCATGCGCAGCCTCGGCCATCGCATGGTTGATGACATGATCACCTACTTGCAAACACTGCGCGAGCGCCCGGCGTGGCAACCGATTCCTCAGCAGGTGAAAGAGCGCTTGCGCCAACCATTGCCGCAGCAATCAGAGGGTGCAGAAACCGCCTATCAAGATTTTTTGGAAAATGTGTTGCCATATCCGCACGGCAACATTCATCCACGCTATTGGGGCTTTGTCAATGGCACCGGAACGGTGTTGGGCATGTTCGCGGAAATGTTGGCCGCCGCGATGAATCCCAATGTCGGCGGCGCTGATCACAGCGCCGTCTATGTCGAGCGGCAAGTTTTGGATTGGTGCAAAGAAATGTTGGGTTATCCGCCGGAGGCGAGCGGCATTCTCGTGAGCGGCGGTTCCATGGCGAACTTGCTCGGCTTGGCCATCGCGCGCAACACGAAAACCGATTTCGATATTCGCACGGAAGGCGTGCGCGCCGCGCGGGGCATGTTGACAGTTTATTGTTCCAGCGAAACCCACAGCTCGGTGCAAAAGGCCGCCGAGTTTTTGGGATTGGGCAGCAAAGCTTTGCGCAAAGTTCCGGTGGATCGTGAGTATCGTCTCGATAGCGCCAGCTTGGAAAAAATGATTGCGGAAGATCGCCAGGCCGGCCATATTCCTTTCTGTGTTGTTGGCACGGCCGGAACCGTCAACACCGGCGCCATCGATCCACTCGACCGGATTGCGGATATTTGCCGGCGCGAGAGTCTTTGGTTTCATGTGGACGGCGCCTTTGGCAGTCTCGCCGCTTTGTTGCCGGAAATGCGCGATCGCTTGAGCGGGATGACCCGCGCCGATTCGCTTGCGTTCGATTTGCACAAATGGATGTATCTGCCTTACGAAGCCGGTTGCGTGCTCGTCAAGAGCAAAGCCGCGCATGAAAAGGCCTTCGCGGTGGTCCCGGCGTATCTCGCAAAACATGAGCGCGGCCTGATGGCGGGGCCGGAATGGTTCGCTAATTATGGCATCCAGTTGACGCGAGGATTTCGCGCGCTCAAAGCCTGGTTGGTTTTGAAAGAGCATGGCCTCGAAAAATTCCGGACGCTGATTCGCCAGAATATCGCGCAAGCGCAATATCTCGCCGGCCTCGTGGAAAAGAGCCAATCACTCGAGCTGCTCGCGCCGGTGCCGTTGAACGTCGTCTGCTTTCGTTTCGCCTCCGCGCGGCTTGATGAAAAAGCACTTAATGAGTTGAATCGCGAATTGCTCATGGAACTGCACGAGCGCGGCATCGCCGTGCCAACCTCGACGGTGCTGCAAGGCAAATATGCGCTGCGTGTCGCCATTACGAACCATCGCAGCAGAAAAGAAGATTTCGAAGCGCTGGTACAAGGAGCCGAGCGCTTGGGAAAAGAACGTTTGCAGTTATGCCTTCAAGCATTGGTCTGTTACAAGTGAAATCTTTGCAAAAAAGCAAAGATATCCGGCTCACGGAATGGAACTCACACGGAAAAGAATTCTTAAAAATTCTTCCGTGAGAGTTCCATTCCGTGAGCGATCTTTACGGATTTCATTTTTTCATACGCCAACTCAATTGGTTGACAAAAAATTTGGCAAAATAATTGTGGGAAGATAATTTAACATGGGTTTCACGAGCCAATAATTTTGCCACAATCATTTTGCGATCAGTTGCTTTTATCCGTTGGTCGTTTTTCCATCCGTTGGGATAATTTTTTTGATCCTGTTTGGGTGCAGCCTTGTCCGCGTTGTGCCTGTGAACTTATAATCTTATAATAATGAATGCGTTCAAAAAATAATTAAGGAGGAATGCAGTGGCGATAA
>JBOHQZ010001149.1:0-2287 GCA_050732275.1 bacterium | reverse complement strand
TTCTTCATTTCATGGTCAAATTGGGCGAATCCGCGTCGGCCTTGCGTTTGTTTTCCGTGATTTTCGGCGTCTTGTCGATTCCGGTTTTTTACTTTTTAGGCCGGGAAATACTGGGCAAGCGCGCAGCGGTCGTCGCCGCTTTGATGCTGGCCATATCTGCTTATCAAATTCGCTATTCACAAGAAGCGCGAATGTACACGCTGTTTTTTTTCGTCTCGGCGCTGGCCATGCTGTTTTTTTACCGGGCGTTTGCGCGGCAGCAGAAGCGGGATTGGTTTATCTGGGCCGGCGTCAGCGTCGTCAATTTCTATGTGCATTATTACGCCGTTTTTTTGATCACCGCCCAGTTCATATTTTACGTGGGAAATCTCATTCAGCAAAAGACGCCTCGCCAATTTTTGCGCCAGCACCGGTTGTTTTTGCTCGCCTGTCTCGTGGTGGCAGCGGCGTGCCTCCCGCAAATCCCGTTCATGCTCGAACAGGCCGAATCCAAGCGCGTCGGCAGCGCCGCAGTTGATTGGTCGGCGCGATTCGCCAACAACAAGCCAACGGCTTTCGTGCTCGTATTTTTGAAAAGCAACTTTTATCCCACCACCCTCTCCAATCCGCTGCTGGAGCGCGGCATGAAATATCTGCTCGGCGCATTCATCGTTCTCGGCGTGATTCTCGCCTGGAAGCAGCGCAAGACCGCGATTCTTTATCTCGGTACCGTGTTATTCGTTCCGCTGTTATTCGCCTGGATCGTCTCGTTTTTCATTTACTTCTCCGGCACGTTTCGTTATCTCTTTTACTTGAATGCGCCGTTATTGCTCTTGCTCACTTTGGCGATAACGACAGTAGCGGATAAAATCGCTTCCATCTTGTCGAAGATCGCCTCGCGAATCGCGGCGAATCCGGGGCAGAGCAAAGCGGTGGCGATGGCTATCGTGCTCGGTATTTTCTGTCTGGTGGATTCTTACGTGCTGGCGAACTATTATCGCAATCCCCGCAACGCGGACTGGCAAGCCGGGTTCTCTTACATCAAGAAAAATTGCCAGCAAGGCGATGCGATTATTCCAGTTCCCGGCTACGTGACGTACATCGCCCGTTATTTTCTGCTCGGTGACGAAAACAGCCAGCGCGTGATGTGGCTGCACAATCTCAAGCCGCCGGTGCTGGATTCGTTGACCACCCAGCATCAAGGCGTGTATTTTATTTTATCGAGCGATTTCGACAGCCCGGCAAGGAAAGAAATCGAAGCCTGGCTGAGCCGGCAAACGCAATTGCTGTGGCAAGATCCGAATTTTCCCACCAATGCGATCTGGTTGGCGAATCGGCGCTCAGCTTCGCCGGCAGCGGAACAATCTTTGTTATCCCCAAAGACAGAAACGCCGCAGAATTGAGAGAAATCACGTTAAGCTTACCACGAAAATAGATCGGAGTGCAATGCTTTAGCATTGCAACGGTGAACCGTTGCATTCCAATTTTCATTATTCGTGGGTGCCGCGCACGGCATGGACATTCCTCCCGGCATGTCGACTAAAATGTTTTTGGAGAATGAATGGCAGCAGCCGCAACCGATACTTGCAAACCGCTTTGCGTCGACATGGACGGGACGCTTTTGGCAACCGATGTGCTTTGGGAGTCATTGCTGGTTTTGCTCAAGAACCAGCCGTTGAAAATTTTTTCTCTTCCCTTTTGGCTCCTCAAGGGAAAAGCTTATTTCAAACGCGAACTGGCCCGGCGCGTCAGGTTGAACCCCACCGTGCTCCCGTATCGTGAGAGCGTGCTGGCTTTCTTGCGAGAAGAAAAGGAGTCCGGCCGGGAGATCGTTCTCGCCACGGCCTCCGATCAACACGTGGCGCAAAGCGTTGCCGATCATCTCGGCATTTTTTCCGCCGTGCATGCCAGCGACGGCCGCATGAATCTTTCCGGCGCGCAAAAACGCAGCACGCTTGAAACGCAGTACGGCCACAAAGGCTTCGACTATATCGGCAATTCCGATGTCGATCTGCCCATCTGGCAAGCGGCGAACCAGGCGCTGCTCGTGCAACCCTCGTCGGGCTTGCTCAAAAAAGCCCGCCAAGTCTCCTCGGTTCACCGAATTTTTTTCAGCCGAAAAAAGCGCCTCTCCGTTTTTTTGAAAGCGCTGCGTGCCACGCAATGGGTGAAAAACATTCTGGTTTTTGTGCCGCTGTTGATGGCGCACAAAATCGCCGAACCCGCGCTCGTGCCGCAGGCCATTTGCGCTTTTCTCGTCTTCAGCCTGTGCGCTTCGAGCGTTTACATTGTCAATGATCTGCTCGAT
>JBOHQZ010001148.1:0-2290 GCA_050732275.1 bacterium | reverse complement strand
GCGGCTTGACGAGCAGTGGCAGCCAAACATACCGCGCGCCGGAAAATATTGTCACGCTCGCGGTTTCGGCGGATAGCCTGCCGGTGCCGGGAGGAGCATTCGGGGTGAAAGTGGAAATCCCCACTCGCAGCAAAGCCGTGCTCAATCTCTCGGAGCTGCGCCTCGTGCTGAAATATAATTCGCCATATCTCAAGCTGAAAACACCACAGTCGCAGAGTATCGTCGTTGGGCCGCTCTTCGGCACTTCCGCAGAATACACGCTGATGGTGAGTGATAATAACGCGGGTAGTGTCACTTTATATTTAAAACGCAATCCGGGTTTGCCGCCAATCAACGGGCGTGGCGTCATCGCGAAGATTTTCTTTGTGATCGATCAGGCGACACCGGACAGCGAGCAGTTGAAATTTGAGCTGGCGAATCTGGAAGCGCGTACGCCAACGGGTTGTTTAGTCGCGATGCGGACCGAGGCCTTGACCGTACAAAGTCGTGGTTTGATTGTTTGGCCGGGGGACACCAACTACAACGGCAGGGTGGAATTGACTGATGTTCTAGTGCTTGGCATATATTGGAATTTGCGCGGTCCGGCGCGCACCGGTCCGGAGGATCAAGTGGCCTGGATGCCACATGTGGCCGTTCCGTATGCCATTCGTGCCGCCACGCACGCGGATGCGGACGGCAGCGGCGGCATCATTGAGCGTGATTTGATTCCGATCGGACTGAATTGGGGCAAAGTGGCAACCTCGACTGCCTCGCCGAAAGCCGCGTTGTCGGCGGCACAATTGCCGGAAGGCGAAATGCAAGTGACAATCACACCAACTGAGAAAGCCGGACAATACCGGCTCCACTTATCATTTGCTTCGCGCCATGATGCCGAGCTGGCCGGCGTGACCTTTCGCGTGAGTTATCCCAACCCTGGCGTGAACGTTATTTCGGCGCAACCTGGGACGGTTTGGCTTGAACAACCGTTGGTCGTGACTCATAACGATGCTAAGGAACGAATGTTGGCGATGGGCGTGATGACGCCAGCCGGTGCACGCATGCCTCGATTTTCCTTTGGCAACCAAACCATGGAAAGTCGGAACGGCCAACTCGTCGAAATGCTGGTGCAGGCCAATCGCCTGCCGGCGCTCGCGGATTTTGTTTTCAAAGACGTAGCTTTGGTTGCGGCTGATGGCCGGATTCGGGAGTTGTCGATCCAAACCGGAGTTGGAGCAACCTCGGAAGTTCTACCGCAGAGCTTCACATTTTATCCGGCTTATCCGAATCCAATCTCGGCGGCTTTGGTAAATTCGCAGACGACTTGGCGTTATTATTTGCCGGAAAATGCAGCCGTGAAAGTCGGCATCTACAATATATCCGGACAGCAGGTTCGAAGCTTTGAGCAAGCGGAGGCGGCTGCGGGTTTTCACACGCTGAATTGGAACGGCGCCGACGCACAAGGACGTCGTGTCGGCAGCGGCCTTTATTTTGTCGCGATTGAGGCCGTCGGGCGGAATGGCAAAACTTACCGCAGCATGCAAAAGATCACCGTGGTTAAATAGCTTGTAGTGTTCGTAGTGTTGCCTTCAGGCATAGAGCCTTTGAATTTAGAAAACGCTTCAATTACATGACACGATTTTGTGCCAGTTCAATCATTCGGCGCCTATTGAGTTTTGACTTTCAAGTTCGGTAATGTTCTTCAGCCTGAACTCATCCCCCTGCCCCTTCTCTTGGGAAGAGAAGGGGGAAAAGAAGGTTTGAAGCTTTGAAAGTCCCCTTCTCTTTTTAAGAGAAGGCTACGCCCGCAGGGGGATTTAGGGGATGAGTTCTAATTTGCCCATTACCGATTTTGATCGTCAAACTTCATAAGGCTTACCTACAAACGAGAAGCACAATGTCCAAAAATGGCATGATCCTGCGGTTGATTGACGTGGTTTTCATTCTCTTGTTCGCGTTTATTGCGATTTCGCAAGTGGATATGACGCTCGCGGTTGATCCGCCGAAAAGCGTCGAAAGTGGGCCGTTCAAAAATGATTCCACCGAAGTGGTAACTGTTTGCGTGTTGAACGATGGCAAGTACCCGATCGATGATGGGCAGCTCGTGCTCGCCGACTCGCTGAGTCTGCACAACTATTTGCGCGAGGTGTCTGCCAATGCGGCAAAGACAGGCAAAGCCGTCGGCGTTCGCATCCGCGCGAACTGGGATTCGCCGATCGAGTACAGCCTCGCGGCGGCGAATATCTGCCGCTCGTTGGGACTCCCCAAAGGCTTGGATGTCGCGGGAATAGGGCGGGGGCGGTAAGAAGTTACT
>JBOHQZ010001147.1:0-2291 GCA_050732275.1 bacterium | reverse complement strand
ATTCAGAAAGCAGCACGACAACAGGAGAAGACGCTCTTTTTGCTTTGCGATGAGGTCGAGGCACTGCTCACCGTCGCGAAAGACAATCCGCACCTGCTCGGCCGGTTACGCCGTGTGATGCAAGCGAGTGACGGCGTGCGCTGTGTTCTTACGGCCACGCGCCGGCTTGCGCGTTTGGAGACGCTGGACACCACTGAGACTTCGCCCTTCTTGCACGGCTTTACGCCGCCGCTTTATCTATCACCCTTGAGCGAAACCGAAGTGCAGCCTTTGCTTCAGCAAGCGCAATTTCCCGACGAGCATCAAAAGGCTCTATACCGATTGTCGGGCGGCCATCCTTTTTTGCTGCAAGTTTTGGCTAAGCGAACGTTGGAGAACGGCGCGATTGATCCAGCCTTTGATAGCATGCAGCATGACGAAACGCTGCAAAACTTTTTCGTCGTTGATTACAATACGCTGCAAGCTGAAGAGAAATCGCTGCTTCGCCGCTGCGCCGAGAACAAAGTGCCGGCGAGCGCGGCCAGCGCGGATGAAAACATGGCGAAGCAAACACTGTTGGCGCTCGGCATGCTTTGCGAGCGCGACGGCCTGCTGCAGCTTCGTTCACCTCTATTCGAGACTTGGCTGGCAGCCATTCGAAGCGAAGCAGCAACGTTGCCGGTAACGCCAAACCGCGCCACGGATTGGCGTACGTTGCGTCGAGGCGAGCGCATCGGTGCTTACGAAATCTTATATGAAATCGCGCGCGGCGGCATGGGCGTCGTTTACTGTAGCCGCGATATTCACTTGCAAAGATTAGCCGCTATCAAATTGCTAAATCCGGAATTGGTGCAGGACGAAATGCCTCGCGCCAGATTGCTGGCCGAGGCGAGAGCCGTTTCACAATTGCATCATCCCAATATTGCGATGATCTATGCCGTCGAATTTCTTGGCGACGCGCCTTGCCTTTGCATGGAGTATGTCGATGGACAGCGCTTGGATGAGTGGGCGCAAAATAAAAATCTGGCGAGCCGCCTCGAAGTGGCGCGCCAAATTGCCTCGGCGTTGGCGGCAGCGCATCGCATCGGCATTATCCATCGCGATTTGAAGCCGAGCAATATTCTCGTTCGCGCCGATGGCATCAGCAAGCTGCTCGATTTCGGCATCGCCCGCCAGCTCAATGCGGCACACCGCCTCACCAGCACGGGCCAAACTCCGGGCACGCTCGCTTACATGTCGCCGGAGCAAGTGAGTAATCGCGACACCGACGCCCGCAGCGACGTATTTTCATTCGGAGTTGTGCTCTACGAGTTTTTCACCGGCGTGCGGCCTTTTCGAGGTGATTATGAACTTGCGCTCGCTTATACCATCGTCAATGAAAAGCCAACGCCGCCGCGCGAGTTGCAGCCAACTTTGCCTAAATCGCTGGAAGAGCTTATTCTGCGCGCGCTGCAAAAGAACCCGACGGCACGGCTTGCGGATGGCGAGGAGGTGTTGAAAGAATTAGAAAAAATCAAATGAAGCTTTTAATTGTTTTGCCCAAAAGCGTTTTGCCTTTTTGACGAGTACCTGAACAATCACAAAAATTTTTCACCCCAAAATGAGGAGGAGCTTATGAAGTATCGCATTATTCTTTTCATTCTGCTTCTGGCGTCATCCAGTCTGGCGCAGACGGAAAAAGGCAAGTTGGCCCTCGATCTCTATCTGGAAATGGAAGAGGTCAGCGATCCGCAGATTTCTCCGGATGGCGCACAAATCATTTATACCCGCCAGTGGGTTGACAAGATGAACGACAGCCGCGAGTCGTCATTGTGGATAATGAATAGCGATGGTTCCAAAAATCGCTTTCTCATCGACGGCTCCTCGCCGCAATGGTCGCCGGATGGATCACGCCTTGCGTTTCTGGCGAAAGGCAAGCCGCAGGGCACACAGCTCTTCGTGCGCTGGATGGACGCCGAAGGCGCCGTGACCCAACTCACCCATGTTGAAAAATCGCCTTCGAATATTCGTTGGTCGCCGGACGGCAAGTGGCTCGCCTTCACCATGCTGGTACCGGAAAAAGACCGTTGGGAAATCAAGCTGCCGCCAAAGCCCGAAGGCGCCAAATGGATCGAAAACCCGAAGATCATCGACCGCCTGAATTACCGCCGCGACCGTCAAGGCTTCCTCGAAGAAGGATTTCGCCACGTTTTCATCGTGCCCGCTGATGGCGGCACGCCCCGGCAAATCACCTCCGGCGATTACGATCACAACTCGCCCGAATGGACGCCTGACGGCAGCGAAATTTTGGTGAGCGGCCTGCGCGCCGAAGA
>JBOHQZ010001146.1:0-2296 GCA_050732275.1 bacterium | reverse complement strand
AGATTGTGCGGCACGTCGAGCAGCCCCTCCACGTCGCCGACCGGCAGCAAGCGCGTCACCAAATTGTGCTCCGTCGAGATCACGGTAATGAGGTCAGCGCCTTGATTGGAAACGTAGACTTTCTTTGCGAGGTTTTCGTAAGGCCGTTGGCCGGCATCGTTGCGCGCGCCCTCGTCAACCCAGCGCGCGATGAAATCGATCTGCTCCTGCGGTAGTGGTTTCTGTTTAAACGGCATTCGCGGCTGGGCTTCGCCTTTGAGGTGCTCGACGAGATGGCTGTGCTCGGCGCTTCCGGAGATGACGACCGCGCCAAAATTCGAGCCGCGAATCAAGCTGTCCCATGAGCTGAGATCCAAACCGTTGGCGCGGTCTGCCGAGTTATGGCAACCGGATGAGAGGCAATTCTTTTTGAAAAGTGGCTGAACGTGCTGCGAGTAGACGATGTTTTCAACGCTGCCGTAATCGATGACGTTGTGGGAGCAGCCCCAAAAAGCAAATAGACAAAAGCTTAAGATAGCGAGTAAAGTTTGGGCGGCGTCGAGTGTCAGATTCTTGTTCATCTCCAAGCTCGTGGTGAAATTTTGATTTTAAGGATGGGAAAATAGAATTTTAATCGATGGGAGGGTGCAAACCTATAGCGACCCAGATACGGCGCGTTGCGACTATGTTTTCGTTATTTAGTTTTAGTGCCGCTACAGTAGCACGTCCACAAGGAGTGTTGCCGATGATTTCAAGACCGTCCTGGCTCCATTTGAAATGATAATGCCAGATTTGCACGCGCGGATTAAACAGGGGCACGATCTTGCCGGTTACATCATCTCGTGCTTCGATATGGTTGCTTTTGAATTGATTGCAGCGATGACACGCAAAGCAGAGATTGGATAACGTCGTCTTACCGTCTTTCGTGAGAGGAATGATATGTTCAACTTCAAGAGGTATTCCCTGCAGAGTTTCAGAGCTTCGGCAATAAGAACAACAGCGGTCGCTTATGGCGCGAAGTCGTTTCAGCAAACCAACGGGGACATATCCGGAACTCATGCTTCATTTTCCAACTCTGCAAGCGAGGTGATACGGTGGCCGCGCCATTTAAGCAAGAGCAAGGCGTAAGCCTTCTTTAACATAACCTGATCGGCAAACGAATTCAGTTCAGCCAATATTTCTCGCTCACCCTCAGTAATAGTGCCGAGGCTATTTTTTTTCAATAACCGTCGTAGTTTTCGTTGTGAGTTCTCCTCAACGGTGCTGCGCGCAATCGTCCATAATTCGTCATTCGCAAGTTTTTCCATGGCGCGCAATTCGTCTCTGTAACGCGCCGGAATGGCGTCCATTAAAGGTGGAAGGCTCTCCTGCACACTTTGCGCCGCCAACTCATGCTCTGCCTTGCCGGCGCTGGCGGCAGCATGTTGCAGGCGCTGATAAACTTTATCTGGTAATGAAATCGTTATGGTTTGCATAAACAAAAGATAAATAACTTTTTTTGCAAAGTCAAGCGTGGAATAGTTTGCAAGTTGTATCACTTTATCGGCCCGCGAATCACCTCTTCAACAATCTCCTGCGGCGGCGCGAAGAGTTTGCCATCCAAATCCACGAAGATGCCGAGCGAGTAATCGCGCGCCAGCAGTTTGCCGCTGGCGGCATTGTAAATTTCGTAAGTCCACGCACCGCGCACTTTGCCCATTTCGCAAATCCAGCTCACGATCTCGATCTCGTCGTTGTCGAAAGCCGGCTCGAAGTATTCAATCTCGTGGCCGCCTTGCACGACCAGCCAATCGTTGCGGAGTCGTTCAATCGGGTGCCCGGCGGCGCGGATCGCGTCGAAATAGGCCTGCTCGATCCAATGCAAGTACACCGCGTTATTGACGTGCTGCGCCGTATCCAGCTCGTAAGTTTGCACGCGGCGTCGCGTGCGATAACGATGGGCATTTTCTGTGACGTTCGGCTTTTGCATGCGAATGCCAAGTTCTTCTAATTCACCCGACGGATCAAAATCCTTTTCGAGTTCCTTGGGAATGCGAATGGGTTGACCCGTTTTCAAATCGATATAGACCCAATTCACTCGCGCCCGCGCCACTTGGGCGCCGTCGCTGGCCCGTATGATGCTGTACTCACGATTGGAAGTCACCCGGCGCATATCGGAAACCCAGGTTGTCACCGCCAGCTCGTCGCCATACGCCGCGTGCAAATGATAGCGAATCGACAATTGGCGAATGACCCAACCCGTGCCGTGCTCGCGATACCATGCCGGAGAATAGCCGGCCTCGGTCGAAGCTTCGATGGCTGCCTCCTGCATGTAGTT
>JBOHQZ010001145.1:0-2299 GCA_050732275.1 bacterium | reverse complement strand
ATGCTGAACACGCCGTCGGTGATGATCAAACGGTTGCGCGCTTCTGGCTCACTTTTGAGTTTGGCTTCGAGATCGGCCACGTCGTTGTGTTTGTAGCGCACCACTTTGGCCTTCGAGAGGCGCGTACCGTCGATAATGCTGGCGTGGTTCAGCTCGTCGGAGAAAATCACATCATCAGCCGTGGTGATAGTTGGGATGACGGCTTGATTTGCCAACAATCCTGATTGCACGGAAATCGTGTCTTCCACGCCTTTGAAAGCGGCCAATTTCTGCTCGAGCTGGCGATGCAAAGTTTGAGTGCCGGCAATCGAGCGCACCGCTGCCGGGCCGACGCCGTAATCATCGATAGCCTTTTTTGCGGCTTCTTTTAATTTCGGATGATTGGCAAAGCCGAGATAGTTGTTGGTGCATAGATTGAGCACGCGCTTGCCATCCACCTGAATCCACGCGCCCACCGCGCTCTCGATGATGCGGATGTTGATGAACAAGCCCTGCTCTTTGAGGGCTTGGATTTCGTTATTGAGAAAATCAAGTTTGGACATGTTGATTGCTCCCTGAAAGATTTAAAAACTATAGCCCAACGGATGAAAAGCGGCCAACGGATAAATAAAAATTTTTTGCAAATGCTGAGGCAGAATTGACTTTTGAGACTCATCCCATTCACGCACGATATCGCTCCTTGATCCCCGGAATCAAATACTCTCCGAACGCGCGGGCTTGGTCGTACTCCGGCGCCCAGCCCCAATCGCGGCGGGCAGCGGAGTCGTCAACGTCTGCCGGCCAGGAATCGACGAGGGCTTGGCGCTTGTCGTCGGGCCGAAAAGTAATGTCGGCTTTGGGGAACGCGCGCCGTACGATGTCGCGAATCTCGCCGGCGCTGGGGTTGAAACTTCCGATGTTGTAAACGGACTGGGTTAGTTTTTCGCGCGGAGCAACTTGCAATTTCAACAGGGCGTTGATCGCATCCGGCATGGCCATGAAGGGAATGCGCACGTCTTCACGCACGAAGCAGGCGTAACTTTTATTTTGCGCCGCCGCGTGCAGCATCTCCGGCGCGTAATCACTCGTGCCGCCGCTCGGCACTGTTGTCGCGCTGATCAAACCGGGAAAACGGATGGAGCGAAAATCAATGCCGCCTTGCAGCGTGTTGTCCGCGGCGAGCTGGCGATAATGGGAAGCGTAATAACGGCCGAGATGCTCGCAATACAGTTTGTTGCAACCATACATCGTGGCCGGAAAGTTCCATTCGGTTTCTTTGACTTTGCCGGCGGCTTGCTTGGCGGCGCGATTCGGCAAACCGTAAACTGCGATCGAACTGGGAAACATGAATTTTACCACTTGGCCGTGCCAACGCGATTGCTCGATGGCCAGTTTCAGCAAGTTGAGCGTGCCTTCAACATTGACACGATGCGCGGCTTCCGGCGTAAACTCCGCGCGCGTGGAGAGCAGCGCCGCCAAGTGATAGACGCAGTGAATCTCGTATTCGCTTTGCAAGCGCTCGAGCAGCCGCTGGTCGAGAATATCGCCCACGATCGTGGCGTCGCAATGCGGCTGCAAGCTGGCATCGACGGGGCGAATATCGAGTGCGATAATGTGATGCTTGCCTTCTGCGGCCAGGTGCGTGATGAGTCCGTGGCCCATTTCGCCGTTGGCGCCGGTGATCAAGATGCCGGGTTTACGAATGTGGTCGGCCATAATCGCTTCTGTAAGGGTTAATTTGTAACAGCCGTTGCGAGCGTCCCGCTCTTCGGTGGGACAATCTTTTAAAACTAACAGATCACTTCGTCACAAAAAGCGCTCCTCGCGATGACTGTAATTTTTCTCGAAATGAGTATACATCGCTCGATCATCGGCCGATGGCGAAAAGGTGATGCTGTGTTCTGACAAACATCATGCTCGATGAAATTGCCGGGGTCGCCATCAATAACTCCCCCATCTGATTCGTCGCCAGCAGCGTAAAATTAGACCCAGCCTTCACGACAAAGATGCCGCCATCTTCACTCGGAAGATAAATCTTGCCATCAGCAGCCACCGGCGAGGCGCTGAATCCGCCGCCTTGGTGCAAAATGCGCTCGCGATAAATTTCTTCGCCGGTTTTCAAATTATAACAATCGAAAATGCCCTGGTTGGCCAGAACATAGAGGTAATCGCCGTAGATGAGCGGCGTGGGCATATAGGATCCGCGCTTTTGTTTGCTCCAAGCAATATCCTTGCTCGAAGTTTGCTCGTTGCCGAGAGTAATATCTCCCGCAGCGCCGGCGCGGATGACGAAGATAGGAGCCTCCGGGCGCCGGCCGCT
>JBOHQZ010001144.1:0-2305 GCA_050732275.1 bacterium | reverse complement strand
AGCATTTTAAGTTTCGCAGTTTTTTAAATATAATACCGATTTTGTCACAAAGTCAACCTTATTTGTGACAAATCCTGTATCAAAGTCAGGGTAATTATCGAAATCAAATTAAATAGTGTCTATAAAATCACCATTTTATGCCTTTATGATATTATTTACACCAAAATCTTAAAGAGACGCCATGCTCAAAAACTACCTCAAAATCGCCCTCCGCAATATTCTTCGCCACAAATCATTCTCATTTATCAACATCGCCGGACTGGCGGTGGGGATGGCGTGCTGTCTGCTGATTTTCCTCTACGTGCAGAGCGAGATGAGTTACGATCATTTCCACGAGAAAGCGGATCGCATTTATTGTCTCGTGAACGATGTGCGCTTTCCGACCGGCGTGACCAAGACGGCTTATACTTCGGCTTTTCCTGGCCCGACGATGGCGGAGGCTTTTCCGGAAATCGCAAGCATGGCGCGTTTGGCGCGGGCGCGAGAGAGTTTTGTGTTCATTCATCACGCGCAACTTTTTGAAGAGCGCAACTTGCTCTATGCCGATTCCACTCTCCTCGAAATCTTCAGCTTCCCACTCGTTTGGGGAAATCCGCAGACTGTGCTCAAAGCTCCGTTCAACTTGGTGCTGACGCAATCAACCGCCCGCAAATATTTTGGCGAAGCCAATCCCATCGGCCAGATTTTGACGGCGAACGACAATCAGAACTATACGGTGACGGGTGTTCTCGCCGATTTGCCGAAAAATTCACACTTGCAATTTGACGGCCTGATTTCAATGGCGACAGCAGAGCAAACCGGCACGTTCTATTTTCAAGATCGGCTCGATCTGCGCTTTGCAACTTACTTGTTGCTCCGTGCAGGAGTAGAAAAGACGACGCTGGAAACAAAATTTCCGGATTATGTTGAGCGCCTCATTGGCGACTTGCAGCGAGCCAACAACTTTTTTTATACTTTCAAACTCGTGCCGCTCGCCGATATGTATTTGAATAACGAATATCGCGGCAACGGCTTGCGCGGCAGTTTGGCAAACGTCATCACATTTTCGATCATTGCCCTGTTCACGCTCGCGATCGCATGCATCAATTTCATGAATCTGGCGACGGCCCGCTCGCTGTTGAGAGCCAGAGAAGTCGGCGTGCGCAAAGCCATTGGCGCGCAGCGATTGCAAGTGGCCTGGCAATTCCTAAGTGAATCGACGCTGCTGTGCTTGATTGCATTGGCCGCCGCCGTTTGCACGGCTTGGCTGTTCTTGCCGATTTTCAATTCGCTCTCCGGTAAATCTTTGGAGATCACGACGCTGCTCGCTCCTTCTTACACTTTCGCTTTGTTCGGTGTCGGGATTGTCGTCGGCATGTTGGCCGGCATCTACCCGGCACTGGCGCTCTCGCGATTCGATCCCGTCGCGGTGTTGAAGGGACGATTTATTTCTTCGGCGCATGGCGCACGGTTGCCCCAAGGCCTGGTGGTGCTGCAATTTGCCATCTCGATCATTCTCATGGTCGGCACGGCGGTCGTGTATAAACAAATCCATTTTATGCAGCAACAAAATCCAGGCTTTCACACCGAGCAAATGCTGGTCATCAACTTCAAAGGTGACAAAAATATTCGGCAGCAGATCGACGCCATTAAAGTAGAGCTGCGCAAAATTCCCGGCGTCGCCGGCGCGACCGCTTCATGGATGGTTCCCGGCGCCGGCAGGCCGGAAGCGCTGGCCCGCGTTGAAGTGCCGGATGGCACGCGCCGCGAGATCATGATGCCCGTCTATCCGGTCGATGCGGATTTTCTGCCGCTGTATAATTTGCAGATCATTGCCGGACGCCATTTCTCGCCGGACTTTGCGACGGACAAGAAAGAAGCTTTCATCGTCAACGAAACTGCGGTGTACGAGCTTGGTTATGCTGCACCGCAAGAGATCATCGGCAAATCTTTTTATGAGTGGGGACAGGAAGGCCGCGTCATCGGCGTGGTAAAAGATTTCCATTATACCTCGCTGCACGAAAAAATCCGGCCGATGAATTTTTTGCTGGGGGCAGTTCCCGATTACCTCACTTTGCGTTTGAGCGGCGAAAATCTCCAGCAGACGGTGGCGGAAATTGAAAGCACGTGGCAGCGTTTGGCGCCGCAGCGTCCATTCGACTATCGCTTTCTCGACGAAGCGTTCGACGCACAATATCGCGCGGAGGGGCGGTTCAACCGGATCGTGGGGAGTTTTTCACTGCTCGCCATTTTCATCGCTTGTCTGGGGCTTTTCGGCCTCGCCTCGTTTGCCGCCGAGCGGCGCACCAAAGAGATCGGCATACGC
>JBOHQZ010001143.1:0-2308 GCA_050732275.1 bacterium | reverse complement strand
GTATTGGCCATCGGGATGGAGCATCACCACAATGTCGGCGCCACGACGTAGCGCTTCGCGATAGCAAGTTTTCTGATTGCCGCCATAACCAACGTTGCGCGAATGACGAATGAGCCGCAGCGCCAGCTTCGCGGCGATGGCAACGGTTTCATCTTCGCTGCCGTCATCCACCAGAATGATCTCATCAACCCATTCTGGGGCAATGGCATGATATGTCGCCTCGAGCGTAGCGGCGGCATTGTAAGCCGGCATGACGACCATCACTTTGTGACGCGTCGTGCGGCTGAGCCGATGGCGTTGAGCTCGGGTTGCCTCACTTAGCATGAGAACATTTTACAAATGAGTGATTGACATTTTCCCAAACGGCGGCCGATCTTTAAGATACTCGACAATGATCTCGGCGACGAGTTCCGCTCCAAACTCGGTGAAATGGCAATCGTCATAAAACACTTGCAAATTCTTCGGTAGCCGCGACGCCAAATCAATGCACTCCACGTCGAATTGCCGGCAAAGGCTCGTCAACCTGTCGTTATAAAGACGCATGCATTCGGCCAGGATTTCAACGGAGTAATAATCATATTTAATTGACGGCGCGGCATAGCCGATGGAGCCGAGCGGGAGAAGCGAGGCGCGTTCTTCCGTGGTCAATCGGGCGTTCCACCAGACCGGCTGCGTCATTAAGATGAGCCGGAGATTTTGTTGCCTGGCAGCTTGCACGATCTGCGCCAAATTGCCAGCGTATTCTTCCAAAGCGTTATCCAAATCCGGCAAAGTGTCGATGGCGCGGCCATACCGAAGCAGATCGCGACTTCGCTCGATCTCGGCGAAAAGGCTCTCTTCGCTGATGTAATTTCTCGAATAGCTTTTGGCGCGGCGCGCGAGCTTCCAGATGCCGGAATGTTTATAAAATGGATACAAACTGTCAGGCAATATGGTGAAGGTATTGAACATCAGCTCACGCTTGTTTTCAGCATTATTGAGAAAATGCGGATCGTAATTTTCATTGCCCCAAATTCGCAGGACCAAATCGTTGATGCCGGTGAGCACGAGCATCGCGTCTGCCGCATATTGCGGCGTCAAATGGGTCATTTGCAACACATGACTGCGCGTGGACAATCCGCTTTTGCCGATATTGCCTACCCAAACCACGCGGCCATCTGCCGTGCGCGGCAGCTTTTTTTGCACCACCGCCGGCCAGGCTTTCGAATCGTCCAGGAAACTGCAAATCGTGGTACTGCCGCCCATCATAAAAATACGGTACGCCGGCGAATTTTCTGAATAGTCATCGCCGCGCATGCCCTGCCGATTGATCGAATAGTGGAATTTTTCCTGCACGCCGCGAATGAGTCCGGGCGGCAGTTGATTCGTCATCGCCGTACCGGGATCGTGCATGGCATAAAAATCAAGATCACGCAAATAAACACGCAGAATGATCTCGCTGAGCAAAAGAGCGAAACTGCAACCAAAAAGGAAAGCAACGAAGTTTGATACTTTTTTATTATGATCGTTCATGCCTTATTGCTCAATTTGCTAAATTCTTGCCAAAGCTCAAAGCTTTTTTTCTTTGCAATTCTCTTTTCGTTGCGAAATTAAAACCCCTCGATCTCCGGTTGCCGGTAGCGCATCCAACGGTGCAAAAGCTTGATCTCATAAGGCGCGCCGTAAAAACCGGTAGCATATCTCCACGCGCCGCTGGCTTGCAGGAGCTGCCGTCGCCGGGCCGTCAATTTGATGTCGGAATTGGTCGGATAGCGCGCATTCAACACCGTTTCAAAGTTATGAATTTTGTCGATATGGCGCGGCTCGAGCCACGGCGTGAGCGGATTACGGCGCAAGTCCAATTTGCTCCATTGCGGCAGGAGCCAATCTTCGAGGCGCTGCGGGAATTCAAAACCGTGTTTTTGCACGTCGTTGAAAAGCGCCGAGCCGAGCATTGGCACCGGCGCATAAACGTAGATGATGATTTCGCTCTGCGGATTTATTTTTTTGACGCGACGGATGAATGCGATCTCCTCGTCAAGTGCTTGATCGACATCTTCCGCCGGCGCGCCGAGCACGAAAGAAAACTCCGGAATAATGTCATGCCGGCGCAGCTTTTCCGCGAGACGCAAAATCGTTTCCGGCGTTTGCGTGCCGCCTTTGTTCATCTGTTTGAGCCGCATGGCAGAACCGGATTCAGCACCGAGGAAAACCATTTTGCAGCCGCTGCGGCGCATCGCCGCGAGTGTCTCGTCGGGATATTTTTCCAGCGTGTCGGGCCGGGCCTCGCCCCACCACGTGAGGCGAATCTCGCGGCGCAACAGTTCGT
>JBOHQZ010001142.1:0-2314 GCA_050732275.1 bacterium | reverse complement strand
GAAACACGTTGGTGCCGCCAGCGTTGCCGCTGCCTTCGTTACGAATATCAAAATCCCAACCGCGTAGAACTTTTCCGGCAATAATCGCGGTCGGGAAGGAGCCGACTAAGTATCCGAGAAGAAGCACAGCAATCAGCGTCAACATGTTCGACACTCCAGCATCTAACATCGAAGTGTCATTCCGGAGGAATCTTTTTGCAATTTTAAGTATATCGATGAATCAAAAAAGATTCTTTCAGAATGACATTGCCATTTAGGTTAAAATTATAACTATGGACGATAAATTTGACCACGTTTGGTTTTGCCCTCATCCCTTCGCCCCTTTACTCCCCCAGAAAAGCGACGCCCACCGCGCCCGGCCCGGCATGAGCGCCAAGCGCCGGCGAGACGCCGACAATCGCGACTTCGGGCACTTCAAAATACCGGCGTATTTGCTCGGCCACTTCACGCGCCGCCTCGGGCGTATTGGCATGCGCCACGAGAAAACGCAGCTTGCGCTTGCCGGCCGCTTCTTTTTTGACAATCTCCATCAATTTTCGCCGGCCATGTTCGCCGCCGAACGTTTTGGCCACCAATTCAGCTTTGCCTTCGGAGTCAATGCTCAGAACCGGCTTCAATTTTAGCAGGCGGGCTATTGCCCCGCGAAAGCGCGACACGCGGCCGCCGCGCACGAGATATTCCATCGTCTCGAAACTGATGTAGAGGCGGACGTTTTGAATCGCCCATTCCACACGTTTTTTCAGCGCTGCGACATCGTTTAAGCCGGATTCGATGGCTTCAGCCGCCTCGCGGAGAATCAGCCCCAAGCCGACGCAGACATTTTTCGAATCCACCACTTGGACGTCGATACGGCCTTTCACCGCTTGCGCCGCGCGCTGCGCCGACTGAAACGTGCCACTGAGCGCACCGGTGAGAATAATTGCCAAGGCCTGTTTGTGATTCACCGATGCTTGCAAAAAAACATCTTGAAAGTCGGCCGGCGCCGGCTGCGAAGTTTTCGGGTGGTGCGGCGAATCAGCCAGCATCCGGTAAAAATCCCGCTCCGTCATCGTCACCTTGTCGATGTAGCTTTGATTCCCAAAAATGACCACGACCGGCACAACCCGAATGCCGTGGCGGATCAACTCATCCGGCGGCAAATCACAGGAAGAATCCGTAATCAGCGCAATCGTCTCCACGTTGGGGTCGTGATGCGCCCTCGTATGCTGCCGGCGCATGTCGTCCTTCTTCGTGTGCGCCACTTCGCCGTAATTTCGCGCGATGGCAAAAACCTGCTCCGGCTCGTTGGTATGAATATGCACCTTGACTTTTTCCGGCGAGCCGGCCACGATCATGGAATCTCCAAGAGGCCGGAGTTTCTCCTTCAAGCCGTTGCGGTCGATTTTTTCGCCGGCAATCAGCACTTCCGTGCAATATTGGAAGGTGATCTCTTCCGGTGCTTCTTCCACTTTGGCTTTGGCATTGCCGAAAGTCAACCCGGCGCGGGCGATGCGATCGATTTTCCCGGATTGGACGAAGTTTAAAACACCTTCGAGCAGATGGACGAAACCTTGCGCCCCGGCATCGACGACGCCGGCTTTTGCCAACACTTTGAGCTTGCGCGGCGTTTCTTGCAACGATTGTGTGGCCGCGTGCAAAGAATCCGCGATCAAAGTTCGAAAATCTGCAGCCTTGTGCCATCTGGCCTGGATCAAATGCGACCAATCGCGAATCACCGTCAAAATCGTGCCTTCCTTCGGCTCGGCGATGGCTTCAGCGGCATTGCTCGCGGCGTGCTGTGCGGCCTGCGCAAAATCTTCCAGCGTCGCCCGCGCTCGGCCGTGAAAGCCTTCGGCCAAACCTTGAAAGAATTGCGCCAAAATTGCACCGGAATTGCCGCGCGCCCCCATCAGCGCGGAATCCGCCACGGCCCGGCTCATTCCTTGCACTGAGCCTTCTTTGCACAGCAGCGCCCCATCCGCAACGCTGCGCATGGTCAGGGCCATGTTGGTTCCGGTGTCCGAATCCGGCACCGGAAAAACGTTGATGTTATTCAGTTGCTCCTGCATCTGAATCACGCGCTGCGCGCCGGAGATCACGGCGCGCTTGAGTTGCAACCCGCTCAGATGAGTGATTGGCATGCAGAGCTTTTGCCTTTCTCGGCTCTCGTACGTTGACTATTTTAAATTGAAAATTGCCAATTTTCAATTTAAAAGTTTTTAATCTCAGACCTCGTCAACTCAGCCCAAAAAACCGCCACTTTTTTGGACACTCGTTGGCGCGGTGCCGACCGAGAATTTCAGGATTTTGCCGTTCGGCAGGCGCGACTGGAGAC
>JBOHQZ010001141.1:0-2318 GCA_050732275.1 bacterium | reverse complement strand
CGGTTGGTCTGCGCGCTGACGGCAAAATCCGCTAATTCCACGCGATGTCCCGTCAGCGTGCCGAGAATCTTTCGCGTCTCAATTTCAATTTTCTCTTCTTCACCGTTGATGAATGGAATCACATTGCCGAGAATATCCAGCGACGCCACGCCCGGATAGCCGGCGCCGGAAATGGCCTGCATCGTCACCACAAAAACTTTTTCCACGCCGAAGGCTTGGTGCAGCGGCCCGAGCGCCATCGCGAGAAACATCGTTGAGCAATTCGAATTTGTGACGATGAAACCCGAGCCGCCGCGTTTGCTCTTCTGGCGTTCGATCAACGTGAGATGATCGGCGTTCAGCTCCGGAATCACCAGCGGCACCTCATCATCGAGGCGGTGGTTGCGCGCATTGCTGAAGACGGCATAACCCGCAGCGGCGAATTCGGTTTCCACTTCTCCGGCCACGGACGCATCGAGGCCGGAAAAAACGATGCGACAATCGAGTTCCGGCTGGCATGGCTTCACTGCGAGATGGCGAACGCGCTCTGGCAGCGGCGTGTTTTGAAACCAGCGCGTGGCTTCGCCATAGGTTTTGCCGACCGAACGCTCGGAAGCTGCGACTTCCGTCAATTCAAACCAGGGATGATTTTCGAGCAATTGTACAAATTTTTGTCCCACTGCGCCGGTCGCGCCGAGCACGCCGGCTTTGATTTTTTCTTTCATGACTCAAACACCTCATGCCATTGCGAAACATTCGCAAAAAATTCGCCGTGCAGGCATTTGACTGTGGCTGCGATTTGTGCTTCGCTGATCACGAACGTCAGGTTGATCTCCGAGCCGCCGTGCGAGATCAGCTCGACATTGACGCCGGCCCGATCCAGCGCTGTAAACACACGTGCTACAATGCCGCGCGTCGGCTTCATGCCTTCGCCGACCACGCAAACCACGGCTTTGTTCGGCTCGACGCGAACCTCCGCAAACTGGCGCAGCTCCGCCAGGATGGATTCAAGATGATCCGCATTGTCGATGGTCAACGAGACGCCCACTTCCGAGGTGGCGATGACGTCAATGCTCTTTTGATGCTTGGCGAACACCTCGAACAAACGCGCGAGAAACCCGTTCGCCATCAGCATGCGCGTGCTTTGCACGGTGATGATCGTGATGCGCTCTTTGTAGGCAATCGACTTCACAATGCACGGCGAAAACGCAGAGGCGGTGTTGGTGATGAGCGTGCCGTCGCCCTGCGGCCGGTTGGAATTTAAGACGCGTACGGGAATATTTTTGTGGACGGCCGGCAAAATGGTGCTCGGGTGCAAAACCTTGGCGCCGAAATACGCCAGCTCGGCCGCTTCGTTGAAAGTCATCAGCTTGATCCGCCGCGCCTCCGGAAGAATGGAAGGATCGGCGCTGAGCACGCCATCCACGTCCGTCCAAATCTGAATCTCCTCGACCTCGAGCGCGGCGCCGAAAATGGCCGCCGAGTAATCCGACCCGCCGCGCCCGATCGTCGTGGTGATGCCGTCTTCGGTGGCGCCGATGAATCCTTGCGTGACGACGATCGTGCCCTGGCGCAGCAGCGGCAGCAAAATCTCTTTGACTTTGGCATTGGTGCGATCGAACAAAGGCACGGCGCGCGTAAATTCATTGCCGGTTATCAAAACTTTGCGAGCGTCAACCCAATTGACCACGACGCCGCGTTGCAACAGCTCGTGGCTGAGCGAAAGCGACGACCATAGCTCTCCGAACGCCGCAAAGTAATCGAGGGCGCGGGGAGTCAGCTCCTTCAGCACAGCGAGACTTTGCACGAGCTTTTCCAGCTCATCGCAATCCTGGTTGATCTTGTCTTTCACCTGCAGCAGCGCGTTGTTGCTGCCATGAGCTTGCAGGGTTAAGGTCTCGGCGATGGCGCCATGGCGCGCGCGCAAAGCTGCAATTGCTGGGATGGCCTCCTGCACGTTGCCTTGAGCACTTTTTTGGGCGATGTCGAGCAAAGCATTGGTTACGCCCGCACCGGCCGAGACGACGACGAGCGGATTTCGCGCGCGCAGGATGATGTTGGCGGCGTTGCGAATGGCGGCAGCGTCCTGAACCGAAGTGCCGCCGAATTTCATGACGATCATATTTTCACCTTTCCTGGGTTTATTTACAACAATATCAATTTCCTCGAATGGTGCAACGGTTTTTTTCAAAGAAAATTTTTGATGACGGCAATGAGTTGGTCAAATTCGATCAGAAAAGCATCATGACCATGAATCGAGTCAATCTCGGCATATTGGGCGTCCGGGGTAAAATTAACAAGCTCCTTTTGCTCGACAATGGGATAGCGAATATCCGACG
>JBOHQZ010001140.1:0-2320 GCA_050732275.1 bacterium | reverse complement strand
AATGCAGATGAATCTGGCGCAGCGGCTGCAGGAAGAGACGCCGAGATTCATTCGATTGATCCTTCGCATGCTTGTCATAAAAAGGCGCGAGCCTTTGCTCCAATTGCGCAACGTTTTCTTGCGGCGAGACCAGCGCATACGTGTATATGCCGAAGAAAGCGCCCCACTGCTCGGGGTCGAATCCGACGACCTCAGTATTGACATTCGCAAACGAGGCTAAAAAGTCGAAATGGAAATGTGAAGTCGTTGGCGGGTCGGCAACGATTCCCGTTACCGCAAAGTCGAAGCGATCATCCAACCGCACGGCTTTTCCCATCGGATCGTCATCGCCAAAATACTTGCGCGCGGTTGACGCGGTTAACACTATGCTATTCGGCTGCGCGAGCGCCGTTGGCGCATTTCCTCTGAGCAATGGAAATGAGAAGATTTCAAAAAATTCCGGCTCGGCGAAAACAAAATTATTTTCATAAATTTTTTTGCCGTTGGCTTCGATCAATGACTCGCCGTAAAAAAAGATTCGTGCCAATTTCACCAACTCGGGATATTCCAAACGCAGCGCCGGCGCTGCGGGATAGGGCGTTGAAGCGGTAAAACGATTTCCTTCGGGGGTTTTGCTTTCAACCGCGATACGATAGATGTGATCGGCACGCTCGTGAAAGACGTCATACTCCAACTCCTGCTGAATGTGCCGCATGATCAGAAGAAAGCAAGTCATACCAAGCGCCAGTCCCACAATATTGATCGCCGTGAAACCTTTGTGGCGTCGAGAATTTCTGAGCGCGATTTTGAGGTAGTTTTTGAACATGGCTTTCTCCAGTATTCAGTGATCAGTGAACAGTTATCAGTGGCTGTTGCTGTTTACTGAACACTGATAACCGATTACTGCTTTTTACTCGTAACGAAGCGCTTCCACCGGATTCGCCAGTGCCGCTTTGATCGCTTGCGTGCTCACCGTCAGCAGCGCGATGAGCAACGCGAGTCCGCCGGCGAGGGCGAACACCCACCATTCCATTTCAACACGAAAAGCGAAGCTCTGCAGCCATTTGTTCATCGCATACCACGCGAGCGGCCAGGCAATAAGATTGGCCAACAACACCAGCTTGACGAAATCTTTGGAAAGCAGCGTCACGACATTCGTCACCGTCGCGCCGAGCACTTTGCGCACGCCGATCTCTTTGGTGCGGCGCTCCGCTGTGAACGCGGCGAGGCCGAACAATCCCAAACACGCAATGCCGATGGCAAGCAATGCAAATGCTTGAAACACGCGCCCGAGTTGCTGGTCGGCCTGGTGCAGGCGCGCGAAATCATCATCCAGAAAATAGTAATCGAGCGGATAGCTCGTCGCAAACTTGCTCCACACGCTGCTGAGGTGTTCGAGAGTTTCTGTCACCTCCTGCCGCGAAATACGAAACGAGATAAAATTCAGCTTGTCCATCGGCATGATGTTGATGACGAGCGGCCAGAACGTTTCACGAAACGAAAAAATATTGAAGTCTTTCACCACGCCGACGATCTTGCCTGGATAAGCTTGTCCGGCGTGGTTCATGGTGATGCTGCGCCCGAGCGCTTCCGCCGCAGATTTCCATTGCGCCATGCGTACGAAAGCTTCATTGACGAGGAACGCGCCGGTGGCATCGGTCGGAAACTGTTCGTCAAAATCACGGCCGGCGGCGATGCCGATTCCGTAAGTTTTCAGGAAGTCGTGATCGACGAAGAAACGCGTATGGCCGTCGGGTTCCAAGCCTTCGACGGTATAACCCGCGCCGTTGCCGGCTTTGGCGGGAACCTGCTCGGTCGCGGTCATGGCCAACAGATTGGAATGTTGTAATAGCGCATGTTTAGCCGAGCGATAGCTGTTGCGGATTTGATCATTGAGCGGCGCAACGACGATCACGTCGCGGTCGAAGCCGAGATTTTTGTTGCGCACATATTGCATCTGATAGTAAACCACCGTCGTGCAAACCACCAAAATTACCGAAATGGCAAACTGAAAAATCACCAAACCTTTGCGCAAAATGACTGCGGCTTTTCTGCCGCTGCTGGTTTTGCCCGTCAATGATTCAATCGGGCGACTGGCGGAAAGAAAAAACGCCGGATAACTGCCGGCAACAACGCCAGTCAACAATGCCAGCCCGAGCATCATCGCGACGAAAGGCAAATTGTTGACGTAGTCGATTTCGATCTGTTTGCCAACGATGTTGTTGAGCAATGGCAAGCTGGCTTCAATCAGAATGAAAGCGATGATAAGCGCAAACAGACTCAAGCAAATCGACTCGATCAAAAATTGCTTGATCAGCTCGGCGCGAACGGCGCCCACGAC
>JBOHQZ010001139.1:0-2320 GCA_050732275.1 bacterium | reverse complement strand
TTGAACTTTGACCGGCTTGTCCGCCGCCGGCGATTTTGGATGTGGCCAGCTCCAACCCAGCAGCGCGAGAAGCGCCGCGCCTCCGAAGAGGCAAAGCTTCGTGTCATTTCGCATACGCCATCTCTTTGAATGTTGATCGGTGCGCAAATTTTTAGCGGCGTGCGTTGAATTTTTCACGCCGCGCCATGGTGCCGGGAAAAAAGCTCCAAACGTTAAGAAAACTTATTTTATTTCGCCTGCTCGCTTTGTTCTAAAATGCCGTTTTTACATTCACTAAAATAAAAAAAAGCGCGAACTTAATCAAGAGAAGATTTGGCAAAATTTGGCAATTTTTTTGCTCTTATATATTCGAATTCTTTTGACGAAAATTTATTTCAACCCGGCGGTATTCAATGGATAGAATCTGCCGGTATAGAAACATGGCTACATGATCCACAACGGATAAGCCCGCGACCGTAAGCCGCAACCCCAAAAGAATAGCCGCTCACGGAAGTCGAACGCTCACGGATTTTTTCGATTTTATTTCCGCGAGCCGGATATTTTTATTTTTCTGCACGGCACGGCGCGGCGCCTGCGGCGCCATCTGTGGCAAAGATTCTACACGTAAGGTTAATATGCGATACACTATGAAGACGATCAAGCTGTTTTTTTTGCTGGCGGCCTTGTCAGTATTGTACGCCTGCGACAGGGATTTGCGGAAGGCGGAGGACCTCTATCAGCGCGCGCAAAAAATTCATCACGAAGAGACGGCGATCACCGATCCCCTGGGTGAGGCCATTCAGCTTCTCGAAGGGTATCTCTCGCGCCATCACGACGATCCGGCGGCAACGCTGCTGCTGTGGCGCTGTTATTTGCAGGCGGGTCACCCGCGGGCGCAAGCGATGGCGGAAAACATGCGGCGCATGCCCGAACGCGTGCGCGGCGTCTTTTACGGCGAAGTTCGCCGCGAGCGGGAAGACGAGATGCGCGCGCGCATGGTCTATCTGTTTGGCGAGCTGGACTCGACGCTGGACGTGAAGCCGCTCATTAAAATTCTCGAGCGGGATCAATCCATCAACGTGCAACGCGCCGCGGCGGAGGTGCTTGCGCAACGCGGCGCCAGCGCCGCGATTCCGCTCTTGCTGCAAAAGCTCGGCGCCGAGCAGCCGGCAGCGCGCTTTTACGCCTGTGGCGCGCTGGCGTGTTTTCCCCAGCCGCAAATCGTCACGGCGTTGCTGGCACGTTTGGAAGACAGCAATGAAGCACAAGATGTGCGCCACCAGGCCGCCCATGCGCTCGCGCTGATGGGGCAGCATAAATTCGAGGGAAGGCACAAGCTCCTGGAACAACTCGAGCGCCTTTTGGAGAATCAGGAGGAACCAGCCGACACCCGGCTGCTGGCTGCATACGCGCTGTCGGCGCTCGGTCAAACCCGCGGTCACGATTTGGCGATGGCCTACGCCAAATCGGATGATGCTTATTTGCGCGGGCTGGCCATCATCGCGCTTGGTTATATCGGCGATAACCAGGCGCTGCCCTATCTGACCGATGCGCTTTTATACGGCAATAAAGCGCTGCGTCTGCAAGCGGCCGAGGCGCTCGGCCGGCTGGGAGACGCGAAAGCACTTCCCACCCTTTACAAAGCTTTGGACGACCCAAGCGACGCCGTGCGCGACGCCGCGAATCAATCCATCAACCGCATCAAAGCGCTCAGCAAGAACGGGTGAGCAATGTTCAGTGATCAGTAATCAGTTGTTAACTGGTCACTGATGACTTCATGTCATTAAGTTAAGCAAAGAGCTTATTGCTTTTGTGTCCCGAAGGGACAACCGATAATAGCCCAACAATTTATTGTTGGGAAATATTACCCATCATTGCCTCACCAGTCCCGCAAGGGATGGATGAGAACACGGTGATCGTGATATTTTAAACGGTTCTTTTCAATCGTCCCTAGCGGGACTCCGGCCTAAGGTGTTTATCTTATTTCCCAGAGATAAAATCTCTGGGCTATTCTCACGCTGTCCCTACGGGACGGAATCCCTGCTTGCTAACTTAATGACATGAACTGGATGCTGATTATTTTGCCAACGTAATGCGGCGCGAGGCCTTAAACGCGCCGGATTCGATCGTCACGATATAAACGCCGCTCACCGCGGTTCGCCCCGCATGATCTTTTCCATCCCACTGCACCGTGTACTCTCCCGCAGATTTATGTTCATCAACCAAAAGACGAACTTCTTTCCCTAAAACGTCATAAATCTTCAACACGGTAAGCCCCGGTTTGGCGAGCGCGTAAGCGATGGTCGTGCTGGGATTGAAAGGATTGGGATAATTCTGCTCC
>JBOHQZ010001138.1:0-2327 GCA_050732275.1 bacterium | reverse complement strand
TTAAATGCCTTCTCGGCTGTGATTGTTTACCGGTGATTCATGGCATACGAGTTGCAAAAGAATAGGACAAGCAAACATCAGGAATGTTTTGACAGGGAATGTCAAAGTAATAAGTTTGTGGCTCCCCCTCACAGCCAAGAGGCCCAGGGTCGAAAGACTCGGGCCTTTTTTATTTTGGGGCTGAGGGCAAGGCGCAGAGGGCAAAGAGCATAGCGCTTAGAGCACATCGAATCTAAAAGTATAGCATCGTTTTTAGGCTTTGCTCTATGCGCTACATCCTATGCTCTTGGCTCTTGGCCCTCTGCTCTATGCTCTTTCCCTTTTTCGTAATTGCAATTTGTAATTCGATTTTGTAGTTGTCAATGCAATCGTTATGACAAGTAGAAATTCAAGAACGATGACACAAACATATCGCTCAATCTTTCAAGGCAAGTCGATACAGCGTCTTAGTTCGTTAAGTTTATTTCTTTTTAAGTGCGAGGCCACTTCAATGATTTGATGGCACGCGCGTTGCAAAAGAAATAAAGCAAGTGAATATAGGGAATGCGCTGACAGGGAAGTTGATTAACAACTGATTGTGGCTCCCCCTCACAGCCAAGAGGCCCAGGGTCGAAAGACTCGGGCCTTTTTTATTTTTCCTTCAACCCTGGCCAATTTTTGTCTGCTGCGGCGATGTACTCGTCCCGTTTCTCCCGCCATTTCTTTTGCACCGATTTGCTGTAATTCAAATACAGCTTGCCGCTCACAATGTCCCACGCTTGGGGATCGACCGGCGCGGTGTAACCCTGGCTAACCGCGTAAGCGCAATAGCCGCCGTATTGCGGCGCATATTTCTCCGGCGCTTTCTTGAATAGTCCGAGATTTTCTTTGCTGGAAAATCTGAACGTGGCGCCCATCCATTGATGCTCAAAATCTTTTTGGCCTTTGATCGGCTTGCCGGTGGTAAAGTAAGCCACCGGATCGTAACCTTTGATAATGAGCTTTTTGTCAGAGCTGCTGACAGTCGCGCTGCCGAGGAGCAAAACCAATATGCCGATAAAAGAAAATGCTTTTGTCTTCACGTTATTCTCCTATATGTTGTTTTTTATAGCAGACTGGCAGTCTGCGTTACGACTCATGCCAGCGCTCGCGCTTCTCGCGCCATTTTCGGAGTCGTCGCCGTCAACATTTCGTAAACTGCCAGCAACAGTATCGCCGCCATTAACAAAGTCGGACCGATGACTTCCAAACCCAGGTTGCCCGCGAGCACGCCGATGAGACTCGGCAACAATGATTGCCCGAGCACCGCCGCGGCAATTTGGAAACCGACGACGTTGGCCGTATGCGCTTCGCCGAGCCGCTCCGGTGTGGTGGCAATCATCGAGGGAAAGATGGGCGCGGACGACAAGCCCATCAATGCCAATCCGACAAAACTGACGAAACTTGTGATATTGAGCCAGATCATCATCGCGCCGAGGGCGATGCCAACAATGCAATAACGCAAGAGCAGCCGCACCGACACGAAGTTGATGGCGAAGCCGGAGAGCAGTCGTCCTGCAGTCAAACAGCCCCAATAAACGCTCACCCATGTTCCTGCCATCATTATCGGCACACGACGGCCTTCGGTAAATAAGCTATACGACCAGGTTCCAGCAGCGGCTTCGATGCCAGTATAAACGAAGAACACCGCAATGCTCAACCATGCCATCGGCAGCCGCAAGGTGGTGGTTAGCGAAGTTGGGCTTGCGCTCACAGAATTCGCAGCTTTTGCAAGATCGTCTTTCGCAAGCTCGACTTCACGTTTATCATTTATCCACAGTTTACTCGTCATTCCAAAACACATCGCCAACGCGAACTGTCCAATGCCGACAGTCACATAGCCGCGTTGCCAGGGATGGTGGGCCGTGAGCACGCTCGTCATGATGAACGGCCCGATCGTCGCGCCGATGCCGTAACAAGCGTGCAGCCAATTCACCGAGCGCGCGCTGAAATGCGTGGCCGCATACGTGTTTAAACCCGCGTCAATCGCGCCGGCACCCAGTCCTGAGAGCAAGCCCAGCGCGACCATGATCCACCAATTCGATGTCAGTGCATAGCCAAGCAGGCTCAGCGCTGTCGCCAAACAACTCAACGCTAACAGTGATCCGACGTTGAGGCGCGCGAGTATGTGTCCGCTGCTGAAGCTCGAGAACAGATAGCCGGTCGTGAACATCACCAACAATGCGCCGAGCGCATCGAGCGGCAGATTGAAGAACGTGCGAATCGACGGCCACGCGACGCCGAGCAACCCGTCCGGCAAGCCGAGGCTGATGAAGCTGATATAGGTGAGGCCGACGAGCAGAATCGTG
>JBOHQZ010001137.1:0-2329 GCA_050732275.1 bacterium | reverse complement strand
CGGCGAACACCAAGCTCGTTGGCTAAAGTTTGCGCCCGTGCAGCGTCGATGTCATAAACGCCGGTCAACTCAGCGCCTTCAACTTCGCGGTAGAGGCGCACGTGCAACTGGCCGAGGCGCCCGGCTCCGGCAACGCCGACTGAAATAGATTGCACCAAATCTCCTAGTTGAAACTATTCAATATACAAAATCAAAACCATGAATGCAATCTTTCTCACGGGCTTATAGAACATGAGCTGTTTTGACAGACACGCCGTTTGTGTTCCGTCGCCGTTATTCTGCTTGACTTCCCAATAAGGAGTTGCTATATTGACCATTACATCCAAAAATAATAAAAAAGACTTTTATGCAACATTGGCGATTTACTTTTTTATTTTTGCTATCAGTTTTGGTTTTCGGCTGCGCCAACCACGATCGCGCCTTTGAAGAAATTTTGCGTTTGGAAGACCGGCGCGCACCGACTACGGCGTTCGCTCAATTCGTCAACCACCAAAACGCCGCGGTGCAACGCCGCGCCATCATCGCGTTGGGGCGCGTGCAAGATCCCGAGGCCGTGCCGATGCTCGTACCGCTTTTGGAATCATCTGATGCCGCCACTCGCGTCGAAGTGGCTTTCGCACTCGGTCAATTGGCGCAAAGCCAAAGCACAACTTTGCTGCTGCAACATTTGGCCGAGGAAAAGGATATCGAAGTCCGTCTCGCGCTGATTGAGGCCGTGAGCAAGGCCGCCAACGACTCTGCGCTCGCGATAGTGAGCGAACAGCTTCTCCGTTGGCTTAAAGATCAAATTCCCATCGTGCGCGCCGAAGCGGCATTGGCCGTCGGAAGATTGGCGCAACGCGGCTTGAAAAAAATGGAGTGGAGCGCGCCGCTGGCGCATTTGTTGCAAGATACCGGCGAAGAAGCGCAGTGGCGTGCGGCCTATGCTTTGATGCGGCTGCACTCCGGTAGTCAGGTGCCGCCAGATTCCACCATTGCACAAAAATTGATTGCAGCGCTCGACGGCCGCAGCGGCCGGGTTCGCATGCAAGCGGCTCGCGCGCTCGGTGTGATGAAAAATAATATGGCATTGGAGGCGCTCACTGCAGCCGGGAAAAACGATGCGGATTGGCGCGTCCGCGTCAATGCGACGGCCGCGCTCGGGAATCTTGATTTTCCGGATTTGCTAACGCGCCTGGCCTTGCACGACACCAGCGAGCACGTGCGGCTCGCCGCGCTGCGCGCATTGGGAACGGCAACAGAACGCATGCAAAAAAATGGCCTGCTGAAGGAACCGCCGCCGCCAACCGCATTTTTGAAAGACCGGCTGCAAGCGCGCAACTCGACGTGGCGAGAGCAAGCGACCGCGGCCGCAGCGTTGGCGCAAATTCTCCGCAAAGACGCCATTCCAGATATTGCCCAATACGTGGAGCATTCACACGCGATTTTTCGCAGCCGCCTCGCTGAAGCGTTTGGCGCGACGGGAGCGGCGGAGGCGTTTCCTTATTTGGAAGAAATGGCGCACGATTCGGCAACGGGCGTGCAAATCGCCGCGCTGGAAGCTTTGCCCAAACTGCCGGCATCGGTTCAGCCCAAAACCACGGCGATTTACCTCGCAGCCTTGCAGAGCGGCGATGCAGTGATCACCGCGGTGGCGGCGCAAAATCTTGCGGCGGACAGCCTGCAACGGCGCCATTATGCTGCAGCGATCGTTGCGGCGTATCAAAAACTCCAGCCGCCCATCGACACAGAGGCGGCGCAGATGATTTTCGCCGCGCTCGCACAATGCGGCGATCTCGACGCGCGTCCATTGCTCGAAAATGCAGTGCAATTTCCCGACAAGCCGTTGGCGCGCGCCGCGGCCGAGGCGTTGAAAAAACTGACCGGCAAGGATTATCGTGGGCGTATTCATCAAGAAAACAAACCGCAAGATGATTTCACTTACGAAGAAATTAAACAGCTTGCGACGGCGCGTGCGACGATACAAACCAATCGCGGCAAAATCGATCTGGAATTTTTTCCTGAAACCGCGCCGTTGACGGCGCTCAACTTTGTCCGGCTGGCGCAGAAGGGCTTCTTCGACAGCCTGTCCATTCATCGCGTCGTGCCGAACTTCGTGGCTCAAACCGGAGATCCGCGCGGTGATGGATGGGGCTCGCCGGGCTATTCCATTCGTTCGGAGTTTAGCCGGCGGCGCTACACGCGCGGCATGGTGGGCATGGCGAGCTCCGGCACGGACACCGAGGGCTGCCAATTTTTCATCACGCATTCCGAGCAACCGCACCTCGACGGACGCTACACGATTTTTGCACGGGTCAAAAGCGGAATGGAAGTCGTCGATGCGCTGCAA
>JBOHQZ010001136.1:0-2334 GCA_050732275.1 bacterium | reverse complement strand
CGCGGCAATGCAGCGCGCGATAGGCGCCCATGGCCACTCGCGCCAACTCCTCCCGCAAGCGCTCGTCAATTGGCGCGGGGCAATACCACTGGATGCCGGACCAACCCGGCGAGTTCGGATTGAATTTCGAATCGAACGTGTAAAGCCGGTCGCCTAATTCCGTGAAAGCGGAATAATCCAGTTCCATCGGCGGCAACGCCTGCAGCTTGCGATTTCCCCACACCGCGACTTGAAACTCCCGATCATTTAAAAAAGGCTCGACGAGCGCGAAACAGTCAAAATTTTTCTTCACCCATTGCACTTGCTTCCGCAGGGCCGCGGGTGATTCCACCACCGACTCGCGCGTCACGCCGAAACTGCCGTGCTGGTTGACGGGTTTGACGATCGCCGGAAACTCCTTCCACTCGCGCGCGGACATTTTTTCGTCGATGATCATACCGCCCGGCGTCGGCACACCCGCGGCGTGCAAAATTCTTTTGACCTGCCATTTGTCTTGCGCAATGGTCAACGTTTTGGAATCGGAGCCGGTGAACGTGAAGCGCCGCACTTCCAGCCCCTTGGCCACCAACGCGTCGGACCACGGCTTGGCTTCGAATCCTTCGCACCAATTGAAGACCAGCCACTCCCGGGGGTCGTAAAGATCCAAAACGCTCAGATCGTGACGCACTGCAAGCGGATGCACCGCAAAGCCGAAACGCTGAAAACCGGCGACCATGCGCTCGACGAGCTGCGTGATGTATTTTCGATCGCTATCCGGCCAACTGGTATCGATATTGTAAAGTAAAATAAGCTGACTGATGCTCAGCGCATCTTCAACGTGCATCATTTCTCCTTACGATCGTGAGCCGCTTCGCCGCCGGCAATTTTTGCAAAGCCGGCGCCGATCGCCATCCCGCGGAGAGCGTTTGCGAATCATTCAACGCTCGCGCCGCTCTCGTACAAAAAAACAAAATCATCCTCTCCATGTTCAATGATAAAAATGTCTCGCGACAATTGCAAGATAAATCTTCTTTTTCTCCAGCTTGAGGATACGTTCGCGCGCCGAGTTTTGCGGACGCGCGAAAGAAAACCGTTGCGATTGCGGTTGGAGAGTATTATATTTTCGCCAGGAACTTTGGAGAAGAAAATAAAACTCAACGCTTGCACAAAACCGTTGCATTGCTTATCTTCTAATGCTGCGAGCGCGGGAAACCGCTGGCGCGAATTCTTCAGCGGTTTCTCTGATCCAACCCACTTTTGCATTTTATTTATGAACTAAGGAGGCGCTGAAATGAATTTTAACCATATTGCAGAAATTCTGGCAGATGATGCTGCCCCTCTTCTGGAACACAAGTGCTCGACGATTCCCAAAGCTCAGCTCCACCTGCCGGGCCCGGATTTTGTTGACCGGGTATTCGTCCCCACTGACCGCCCCGATGCCGTTTTAAGAAACTTGCAAATGATCTTGAATCACGGCAAGCTGGCCGGCACCGGATATGTTTCCATACTTCCGGTCGATCAAGGCATCGAACATTCTGCCGGCGCTTCGTTTGCGCCGAACCCGATTTATTTTGATCCCGAGAATATCGTCAAGCTGGGGATCGATGGCGGCTGCAACGCCGTGGCCAGCACGCTCGGCGTTTTGGGAGCCGTATCGCGAAAGTATGCGCATAAGATTCCGTTCATTTTGAAAATCAATCACAATGAGTTCCTGTCGTATCCCAACAAATATGACCAGATTCTGTTTGCCAACGTCAAGCAGGCTTTCAACATGGGCGCCGTTGCCATCGGCGCCACCATTTATTTTGGCTCAGACGAATCTTCGCGGCAGATACAGGAAGTTTCCGCGGCGTTTGCCCATGCCCATGAGCTTGGGCTTGTTACCATTCTGTGGTGTTATCTCAGAAATTCCGCCTTCAATGTCAAGGGCGACAAAGACTATCACGTCTCGGCAGATCTGACCGGACAGGCCAACCATCTCGGCGTGACCATCGCGGCAGATATTATCAAACAAAAACTGCCCGAAAACAACGGCGGCTACAATGCGCTGAAATTCGGCAAAACGCACAAAGCCGTATACGAAAAGCTGGCTTCGGATCATCCGATCGACCTCACGCGGTATCAAGTGGCCAATTGCTATATGGGCCGCATCGGATTGATTAATTCCGGCGGCGCTTCGACCGGCAAGGGCGAATCCGACTTGAAAGAAGCGGTGAAAACGGCCGTCGTCAACAAAAGAGCGGGCGGCATGGGCTTGATCTCCGGCAGAAAGGCCTTTCAGAAGCCCATGAGTGAAGGAGTTGAATTGTTGAATGCGATTCAAAGCGTTTATCTGAGCAAGGAGATAACCGTTGC
>JBOHQZ010001135.1:0-2335 GCA_050732275.1 bacterium | reverse complement strand
AGCGCGTGGTGAAATTAGTTGGCGCCGCCGCCAAGATGACGGTGGGAACGTTTCACGCTTTTTGTCTTGGGCTGTTGCGTGAATACCACCGGCAAGTTAATTTGCCACGGGACTTCGAGATTATTGGCGAAGAAGAGCAACCCGCATTGGCCAAGGAACTGTGGCCGGCGATGAGCGGGGCTGAACGCGAGAATTTATTGGAAAAAATTTCACGCTGGAAAGCAACCGGCGAAGGAAGTGCGGAAGTAAATGCCGCTCGCGAAATCTACGACGCGGCTTTGCGCCAGCGCGGCCAATTGGATTTCGACGATCTATTGTTGGAGGCGATTTATCTGCTCAAAAACCATGCGACGGTGAAAAGCGAAATCCATCTGCGCTATTGCTGGATTTTTGTCGATGAGTATCAAGACCTCAATCCGGCGCAACACCGCTTGCTCAAGCTGCTCGTTCACGCAAATGCCGTGCTGACTGCGATCGGCGACCCCAATCAGGCGATCTATGGTTTCCGCGGCGCGGACTTCACTTATTTTTCACGCTTCAAAGAAGATTTTGAGGGCGCTGCCGAATTGCAATTGGCGGAAAACTATCGCTCGGCGCCGACGATTCTCTCCGCCTCAACGCAAGTTATCGACGCCGGCAATGCGAGTGTTTCCATGCCGCTCTCGCCGACTTTGCTCACGCCGGGACGCTTGACGATTCACGCGGCGCCGACGGAGAAGGCCGAGGCGGAGTACGTGGTGCGTCAAATCGAAAAGCTGGTTGGCGGCACGAGCATGTTCTCGCAAGATTCCGGCCGGGTCGAAAAAGAGCGCGGCGGCGAACGCTCGTTCGGTGATTTTGCGGTGTTGTATCGTTTGAATGCGCTGCGTCCGGCGTTGGAGGAAGCGCTCGCGCGATCCGGCATGCCGTATCAAATTTCCGGCGACACGCCTTTATTAAGCCGCCGCGGGGTGCGCGAATTGGCAACGGCTATACGCTTAATCTGTAGCACAGTCGGCTCGACTGTCCCAAAGCCCGTCGTGATCATTGAAGCGAAGCATGAGTTTAGCGATCTGAACCGGAGTGCAATGCTTCAGCATTGCAAAACTGAAGTTTTGCACTCCGAACTCGCTTGGCTAAATTCATACGAAACGAAAAATTTAACGCGACTGCTTCATTTTGCCGTTCCCGGCGTCGGCGAGCAAACCGCGCCACACGCCGCAGCGTTTTTTCAAAAGTTGCACCTGCTGGAAGCGAGGGCGTTGGATGAATTCATGCGCCGCGAGCAAAATCTGGCGGAAAAACAGAAACTGGCGCTGCTGGCGTTTTCTTGTGAATTGCAAGAAGCCGGCCGCCGCTGGTCAACGAACGGGCTGGCGGAGTCTCTGCGATTTCTTTTCAATCTTCCCACTTGGAAAAGCTTGTTGAGCGCGGATGATGTGTTGGCCGCCAATTTTCAGCGCGTGCTCAATTTGGCGCGAGGTTACGACGCCCCCGGCAATAGCGCGTCCGTCCGCAAGTTTTTCGATGCCCTGTCGCTCGAAGGCCCTGCCGATCACTTCGACCATCGCGCCGAAAAAATCGCGCTGATGACTTTGCACGCCGCCAAAGGCTTGGAATTTCCGGTGGTCTTCATCGTTGGCTGCGAGGAGACGCTGCTGCCCATGCAGTTTCCCGGCCTCATTACCGAAGCGGAAGAAGAGCGCCGGCTTTTTTACGTCGGCATGACGCGCGCCAAAGAACAACTTTATCTGCTGCGCGCCAAACGCCGCCCGCTCTTTGGCCGGGCCAATGAAAATTCGCCCTCGCGTTTTCTCGCCGATATCGAAGAGCAGCTCAAAGCTTATGAAAAATGGCAAGCGCCAATTCGCAAAGAGCCGAAGAAGCGCGGGGATGAGAATCAATTGGGATTGTTTTAAGAACTAATCGGCTGTAAAATTCTCGAACGCGGATCCCACAGAGTAGGACAACCAAACAAGTTTAAAAAATTTCCAACGGCTAGAAGAACTCAACGGATAAAGCACTATCAGTTGGGTTTTTCAATCTATTGGAAAACTCCTTGCTTTTTTGCAAAGAGTTGATTATAAAGAGACGACCATCCCACTTTTCGATATCCTGCAAGCGCAAACCATTTTTATCAAGGTGATCTGTTTATGATCGGCAAAACAATTTTTCACTACAGAATCCTTGAGGAGCTCGGCCGCGGCGGCATGGGCGTGGTGTATAAAGCCCAAGACCTCAAGCTCAACCGGCCGGTGGCCCTGAAGTTTTTGTCGCATGAATTGACCCACGACGAAAACACCATCCAACGTTTTATCAATGAGGCGCAAATGGCGTCGTCACTCGACCACGCCAA
>JBOHQZ010001134.1:0-2337 GCA_050732275.1 bacterium | reverse complement strand
TCCTCGGCTTGGCCTTTTTGAGCAGCGCCCTCGGTCCACTTACCCGACAAACGAATATGGCGGCAGCGGTCGTGTTTATCGCTTTGTTCGCCATCGTCATGCTGCCGCCTCGTTTTCAAACCCGCCGGCATTGGCATGGCATCGCAGGTCTTGCCATTTTCTTATATGCCATATTTCTGGCAGTTTATCATCACACGCCACCCTTCTGGCATTTTGCTCAAATTGGAAGCCAGCTTGCCTCCCATTCCATTGCCGCATTATTCGGACAACACCACTTGTTCGGCGCCAATGCATTCGGTTTGCCTCTTCTGGCGCTTTTTATTATTTTCATTTTTTCGGTTTATCTCTTTTCAGACCACGCGGGCAGATCAAAAAGTCTCTCGTTGCCCTATTTGCTATTGGCAATTTTTGCTTTATTTGTCATCCATACTCTCTGGGTTGTTCTGCATGAACCGGTGCTCAGGTTCCTAAGCCGATTGTCCATGCCCGACCATCATCAACATGCTCATCTCACGCCGCTACACCTGCTGATTATTCCTTTCTTGCTGGATTTGATCCCGGCTTATTTTTTCATTCGCGCCTGCACATTTCCTCAAATCAGCTTTACTGCACCAAAGTTAAAGAAGCTGACTGCCATGGGGACTGCCGGCATTTTCTTCCTGATCGCCGTCCTTCTCAGTTGGCCGGATTTCGTTGTGCCGGACAAGAAGAACATCTTTCTTTTCAATCGCGGCTATTTCAATTGGGAAAAGCCGAAATTCGGACAATACGGCCTCACCAGCGCCGGCATGTTTGGCCTGCTGCCGGACTATTTGCGCGACCTCAATTACGATGTCACGATCGATTCTCTACTCGCGGCAGAAACTTTGCAAAACGCTCACGTTCTCGTCGTGATTAACTTGCATCGGGCGCTTGACAAAGAGGAAAAGCAAGCCATCGCCCGCTTTGCCGAAAACGGCGGCGCGTTGCTCGTGTTGGGCGATCACACCGGCCTCGGCGAGATGATGCCGCCACTGAATGATCTGCTCAAAAACACCGGCATCCAATTCAACTTCGATTCAGCGCACTATCTGAAAGACGGCTGGAATCACGCCTTCGAGCTGATGCCCCATGCGATCAATGCCACCGTTGAAAATGAAGACGATGTCGGCATTTCCGTCGGCGCCTCGCTCGCGGTCTCGCCTTTGAAAGCCTGGCCGGTGATCATGGCAAAATATGGCTTTTCTGATTTCGGCAATTGGCTGAATAAACAAAACGCCTATCTCGGCGACCGCAGCTATAATCCTGGCGAATTGCTCGGTGACATTGTTTTGGTGGCAGAGGGAAAATGGGGCAAGGGCAAAGTTCTGGTGTTTGGTGACACTTCCTCATTGCAGAACGGCGCTCTGGCGAGAGCGTTTACTTTCGTGGATGGCATGCTGCGCTGGTTGGCGGCGAAAGGTGATAACGGGAGAATTATCCGCGCCATCATTGGCGTGCTCTTGTTGCTCGTCAGCACAATATTATTGCTCAGAGTCGTTCACCGCCACAAAAACATGACGCTGGTGATAATAGCTTTTGGCGGGCTGACTTTGGGATTTCTGCTCACCTCGGCGCTTGCAGCCAACCACAGACTTCAAACCGTTCCGACCGGACAAGTCGCTTATATTGACATGTCACATCTGGAACGTCATCAAATTTATGGCGATGATGGAGTTTGGTCCTTGCTTTATACGCTGATGCGCAGCGATTGCCTGCCGTTCGTGCATCAACGCTTTTCTCCATTGGCGCTCAAAGAAAGCAAAGTTTTCGTCAAGATCGCTCCCGCCAAGCCGCTTTCAGATGATGAGCTGCAGTTGGTTGATGACTATTTGCAGCAAGGCGGCTTGGTGGTGTGGGCAGTTGGATATGAGGAAAAAGAAGGATCGGAAAATTTCCTCCGGCTATATGGCCTCGCTCTCGACAACGTGCCGCTCGGTCCGGTGCCCAAAGATCAAACCGACCGTGGCCTGTATTTTCACAAAGCCTGGCCGATCATATTTACCGATTCGAGCGACGTTGAAGTTTTGTGTGCCGCTTGGGATTATCCGGTGATCATCGCCAAAAAGATCGGCAAAGGCCGTGTCGTGCTCATCGGCGATTCGGAGTTTTTGTTGGCGCGCAATTTGGAAGGCGCACCGCGGGTGCGGGAGGAGAATTTGCGGTTTATTGAATCTTTGGTGAAACGGTTGTAGTCCCGACCCCTTGTGGGTCGATGTTCATAGGCCGGCGAGATCGTCTAGACCAATAGTCGCCCACAAGGGGCGAGGGCTACTTGGAAATGGGAAATAACCTGATGTGCAAATCTTTAATAATGTT
>JBOHQZ010001133.1:0-2340 GCA_050732275.1 bacterium | reverse complement strand
ATGCCGATCAATATTATTTGACCTTGGGCGTGCGCCGCGACTACGCCAGCGTCGTGGGCAAGGAAGCGCCCAGCATCAATTATCCCAAAGCCAGTTTAGCCTTGCGGCTGGATCGCTATAATTTCTTCCCCTCTATGTTCGATCTGATGAAAGTTCGCGCGGCCTATGGTGAGACCGGTGTGCTACCTGATTTGTTGGATGGTATCCCATTGCTTTGGCAGGCTGGGGCTGGCGGCTACGGGCGCGGCGCCGTTTTGGCGACGATTGGCAACGCCGAGATCGAGCCGGAGCGCGTTAAGGAACTCGAGCTAGGCTTCGAAGCCGGATTCCTCACCAACTATTCGGTCGAGTTTACTTATTACCGGCAGGACATCGTAAACTCCATCATTGATTTCAGAAATTCTCCTTCGACCGGAAAAACCGCCTCCGCGGTGCCCTTCAATATTGGCAAAGCTGAAGGTTCTGGTGTGGAAGTGCTGATTCAAGCCAATCCACTCCGAACGAGAAACTTCGGGCTTGATCTCAGCTTGATCGGCAATTATCAAACCAATAAAGTGGTCGATCTCGGCGGCGCGCAGCCGATCTTTGACGGTTTCGATCTCAACGTCATCAAAGAAGGCTTGCCGAAGCACGAATTTTTTACGCCGAGAATTCTAGGCGCTAGATTCGATGCGACGACTGGCGTATACACCGGTCCAATTGTGTCGGCGGAAAGGCACAGCTTCGGCAATCCGATTCCGACCTACACCGGTTCCTTCACGGTGAATTTTCGGTTCTTGAAGAATTTCAATTTTTATGCGCTGTCCGATTGGGCGACCGACTTCCAGATTTTCAACAGCACTCTCCAGTTTGCGTATAATTTTGGCAATGGTCCCGAATTCAACAAATTGGCGACGCAGCTTGGTGTGACACGCCGGGCAGGCATCGCGCCCAATTCCGCACCCGTGGCCGGGGTGACACCGCTGACACCCAATACGCCGGAGTATCAGGCCGTCGCGGAGAAATTCGCTCAACTGGCCTATGCCCTCGATGCTCCCTTCATCGAAGACGCCGACTTCATCAAGCTGCGGGAAATCAGCCTCACGTACAGTTTCAAGGATTTGCTGCCGAAAATCACCGCTGACCGTTACATCAAAGATTTCGTTGTCGGATTCTCGGCTCGCAACGTTTTAACCAGCACCAAGTACAGCGGCCCGGATGTGGAAGTCAATTTCACCGGCGCGCGGAGCCTGACGCGCGGCCAGGACTTCCTGACGCTGCAAAGCCCGAAAACGTATAATTTCATTTTCCGGCTGTCGTTGTAGTCCCCGCCTCCCGCCGTGGCGGGATTGGCGGCTGCCAAAACCGACAATTTGGATTTACAACGATGCCCCACAAGGGGGCAGGGCTACGATGAATGGATGTGCCAAAAATCTCAATAAATCTTGGAGCAAACCATGAAACGATCTTTGCCTTTGATTATCATAGCAGCGCTGTTGATCATTATGATCTCCTGCTCGGATTTTGCCAAATCGGTCGATCCGATCATCGACCAAGTGGCGGACGACAGGCTCAACAACGAAGCCCAGTTGAATTTTCTGATCACCGGCGTGCAAGTGCGCTTTTCAACGGCGCTCGACGATATATTGGTTCTGTCAAGCGGCTTGTCGGATGAATTTATTTTCGATTCCAACGTGCCTAACGCCACTTTTCCGACGTATAACGATGTCGATCAGGGCCTCATCACGCTTGACAACAACTCGGTGGATGCGGCTTACAACCCGCTCGGTGAGCTGCGCTTCTTCGCCGATGATCTGGTCCGGCGGACCGAGGCGATGACGGTCGGCGATGCGGCGCTGAAAAAGCGAGCCATATATACCGGCCATGTATTTGGCGGCATTGCCCGCTATTTATATGGCACCTATTTCGCTTTGAATCCGACCGAGGGCGGCGGCGTCATCGACAATGGCCCGTTCGTTCCTTCGGCGCAGATGTATAATCTGGCTTTGGAGAAGTTTCAATTAGCGCTGACCAACGCGCCGAGCGCTTACGAAACCAAACTCATCAATTCACTGGTGGCGAGACTCCACTTGATAGCCGGCAACTATGCCGCAGCCCGCACCGCCGCGCAAAACGGCTTGGTAACCGGAGATGCCGCGCTGCAAGGGCGCTACAGCACGGAATCCACCAATTTGTATTGGCAACAGGCCGGTCTGGGCCGGCCGCAATTCGTTTGCAATGCCCGTTTCTTGGCTTATGTTACGGCGGACCCGGCGGAAAAATCCCGCATCCCGCTGTCGCCGATTACGGGCCGTACCGGCGGCACCATCTATCAACGCCAGGCCAAATACGGCACTGAAT
>JBOHQZ010001132.1:0-2341 GCA_050732275.1 bacterium | reverse complement strand
GGTAAAAATAAACCCCGCTCGCCAGTCCTTTTGCGTCAAAACTCACGCGATAAAACCCTGCCGGCTTTTTTTCATTAACCAGCGTCGCCACTTCATTTCCCAACACATCATAAACTTTCAAACTCACCCACTGATTACTGCTCACTGAAAACTGAATACTGGTCACCGGATTAAATGGATTCGGATAATTCTGTAGCAGGGCAAAAGAAACCGGCGCAACCTCGTTTTGCTCTTTTACTTCAGTCGTCGGCGTCAGTTCGATCTCATAAACACCGAGCGCGGCTGCCGGGCCGTTTTGATTTGCCGCGGGATTGAGAAAGCCGGAAAGTGTAATCACGACGTAGCCGTTCGCTCTGTTCGAGATATCGAGCGTGTGTGTGCCGAGTTTTTGTTTATCGCTGCTGCGCAGTAGATCAACCGTGTACGTGCCGGCGGCGAGACTGATCGGCTGGCTCGCGGCGCCGTAATTCAAATTCGACGCCAGCATATCGCCATTAGCCGTGACGAAATCAATTGCTGGCGCATCCGTCACTGTGTGCATGAACACGGCGCGCACTTCGTTCGGATTGTTGGTGAGAATGGGCAAATCCAACAACAGCACGTTTGCGCGAATCGAATACCCTTCGGGATTCGGCGCGTATGCCGTCGTGTCATTCAAACCAAAGAGAATGAGCGCTTGCGGATTTTCGCTGCTCACCACCAAGCTGTCGAATTTTGCTATTGGCGTATTGAGATTCTCTGTATCATAAAGCGTCAAGTCGAACGGCGCGAGATACGGCAAGCCCGGCAATGCGGCGGACTCGCGAAAGCCGAGGTTATCGAAAATCAAATCATCGGCAAGACTGGAATTTTTGCCGAGGCCGGGATTACACGGCCCATAGCCGCCGTCAGTTGAAATCGCGCCGCGCGAGCGCTGGCCGCTGCCGGAACGATTGCGGCTGCTGGAACTGCCGATCACAACGCTGGTGCCGCGATTCGAGAACGGCCGATAATATTTCCACTTGGCTAAAGCGCGCGCGTCTTTGTTGCCGGCGAGATTGAATTTGCCGCCGACGAATAAAACTTCGGTTTTACTGCTTCGCGGGCAGGGCCAAACCGGGGCGATGGCGTTGACCACGTCGTTCGTGCCGCTGCCGAGTGCATCCCACTCGGAGAGCACTCCGGCAGAATACGTGCGCTCGAACACCGCAATGTGATTCGCCGGTTTGATTGTGCCGTTGCTGTTGACCGCTTGGGTAAATTCGCCGCCGAGGTAAAATTGCGTGTGATCGTACGCGGGAACGATCGTCGTCACCGCTCCGTTTACGCCTCTGCCCAGCGGACGCCAATCCCCATAATACCACATTGCAATGCGATCAATATTCACCATTACGCCGTTGTCATCAACGCCGGTGCGAAAACGCCCGCCGACATAAAGCGGTGAGTAATAATCGCGACCCGCCAACGCGAGCGCGAGCACTTCGTCATCAACGCCGTTGCCCACCGCATCCCAGCGGTTATCATAGCCATCCCACAGCATGAGATTGCGGCAAAATGTTTTGCTGCCGTCAGTGTTCGTGGCCTCGGTAAATCTGCCGCCGACATACACGCTTCTCCAAAAGCGCGGCGATGACACGCTGCCGCCTAGGCCGACGACCAGCGCGCGCACTTCCGGCGCGTTCGCGCCATCCACACCGCGGCCGAGCGCTTCCCATTGTTGTGATGAGAATCGCCAGCGCGCAATTCGATTCACGGTCGGGCCATTGACCACCTGCGTAAACGCGCCGCCGGCATAAAGCTCGTATCCGGAAACTTCCATTGCATACACCACGCCATTCAAGCCACTGCCGACGGGAAGCCAGCGCTTTAGCGTATGATCCCAAAACGCGATATTCGCAACGCTCACCGTGCTGCCATCGGGGTTGATCGCGGTTGAAAACGCGCCGCCGACAAACGCGCCGGGTTGACCATACTTTATTGACGCCAGCGCATATACCGGGCCATTGAGACCGCCGCCAAGCACATCCCAATTCGTGCCGTCGAAACGCGCGATATTGCTCGCCGGGTTGCCTTCGATGCTCGTGAAATTGCCGCCGATATAAATGGCGTTGGGGAACCCCGGCTCATTTGCTGTAATCGCAAACACTTCGCCGGCCGCGCCGTATGCCAGCATGTCGAGCCAACGCCGGCCATCCCAGCGCGCGTTGTTGGCAACTGCAACCGTGTTGATGATCGCCGGACTATAAAAATCGCTATACTGTCCGCCCACGTAAAGAAATTCCGACGAATACTTGGGATTCGCCGCAATGATCGCAGGGCTGGGAAATCCGTTTTTATACACCAGCGTCGTCCACGCCGCGCC
>JBOHQZ010001131.1:0-2341 GCA_050732275.1 bacterium | reverse complement strand
TTTGGCTATTCATCGCTTCGGTAAAGCCGTCGGTGTAAAACACAAAAACGTCGCCGCTATTTATGACCACTGTTTGCTCTTGAATGTTGCGGCGAAAAAGCTCGCCGTGCTCCAAGCCGAGCGCGAAGCCTTGCGACGAAACAAACGTGGCATTTTGCTCATGGTGGCGCAGGAGTAAGATCGGATTGTGGCCGGCGCGCGCCGAGGTGAAAGTGCGCTTTTCCAAATCGAACACGCCGTAAACCAGGCTGACGAAAATGCCGCGGTCAACATTTTCGTAGAAAAGCTGGTTGGCGCGAATCAACACTTGCGCTGGGGAGAGATTTTCTTGAATGGAAGATTTGATTATGCCTTTGGCAAGCGTCATATAAAACGCCGCCAATATTCCTTTGCCGGACACATCTCCGACGAGCACGCCGAGGCGATAGTCGCCGAGTTTTACAAAATCGTAGTAGTCGCCACCCACTTCATTGGCGGGAATACAAAGCGCCGCAACGTCCAATCCTTTTATTGCAGGAAGCCCGCGCGGCAGAAATTTGAGCTGCACTTGCCGGGCGATTTCCAGCTCTCGCTTCATCCGCTCTTTCTCGGCGAGGCGATCGAGATAGTCGGGTTGCAAAACGCGCGTATCGATTTTGGCGCGGCCCCGGCGTTGGATGATCTGGCCGCCGGCGATAAAAAGCACCGGCAACGTTAACAGCACCCAACCATGAAACGGGTTGACGATTTTGCCGGCAAAAGTAAAACTGAATCCATACAAAAGCAGCGGCAGCGACACCGCTGCAGTCACGGTGGTGAGAAAATCAAAACGCAGATAGATGAGGGTCAGCGCCAATCCCAGCAAAAAGTTGATGAGAAAACCCAGGCTGTACGGCGTCACCACGAGCAATGGTGAGGGCCACATCGCGGAGATTAACGCCACGCTCCCGGCAATCACCCAGGTTTGGCGAAAATAGCGGGAGAGCATGGAGACCAAAAACAGGCGATAGGCGATTTCGGCGAAAAGGACGTAACAAAAATTTTCGCCCCATACAGCCAGAGATGGAATGACCGAGGTGTAATACATCAAGGCGTCGTTTGAGGTTGGCGGCATGAAATAAGCTTGCGCCGGCTGCGCGACTCGGTTCAGGATGAGCGTCACGCCGCCGAACAAAATCAGGCCCCAGGCCGCGCCGCGTGATAAACTTTTCCCGACCGGCCGGAACCACCAGCGACCATGCTGCACGGCTTCGAAGCTGAGCAAACGCTCCTGGCCGAGGTTGCGCATCAGGCTCTCGCCGGTGCCATAAAGAATGACGAGGCCGAGAATGACAAAGCCCGGGGTCAGAATCGCGGACGCCAGTTGCCCAACGAGAGTTAGTGTGGTGTCGGTCAGGTAAACGAGCGCCATGCCGAGTGCCGCAGCGATCGCTGCCGGCAGGCCCGCTTTCAAGCTCATTTCGTCGGCGCGCAGCTTTTTGAAAAAGAAAATGCCCACGGCAATCAGCATCACCAAACCGGCCAATAGTCTGTTGATGAGAGGGAAAGTCAAATCGAAATTGGAAGTGGCGGCGATCGGCGCATTGAGCAACTGCCAACGCCGCACCTGCGCACCCTCAACGAGCGCGTCTATTCGGGTTTTCAGCCCAACCATGGGCGCCGGCGCCTTCCACAGCATCATATAATCAACGCGCTTTTTTTGTTTCATCACTTGCGATTTCTCAAGCGCGATGCCGCTGGTATCGGACAGCGGCGAAAAGGGGAGTAGGCCAAACGCAAGCGCCTGCGCTTCCTCGGCATTTAATCCCAAGCTATCCGGTGCGCTCTTGTCGTTGAGATCGAGCAATAATAAACGGCCGTGAATATCGAATTGCAAACGTGCTTCGCCGCGAAGATGCTGCTCCAAAGCTTTTTCGATGCGCTCTTCCTCCGAGCCGCTGCTCATGACCGCTTTCAATAGTGAAGGCTTGCCGTAGCGCACGTTCCAGAAAAACGCCGGGAGGTCGCGGGCGAACATGCGGTTGGCCTCTGCAGCGCCAAAATTAACCTGGCCGAAAGCCAGCAACTCACGATTGACGTGAAAATCGATGATCGGCTCCAAACCCTGGCGTGAAAAATTGACGTGATCCAAAACCGTCTCGGCTTGGTGGATGATCTCGTGACGCGATTTTGTGCCTGGGGCGCCGGCTTGCGGATAGGTTTTTGGAAAAAGCCAAAACGCTGCCAATAATCCCGCGCCGGCAAGCGCGATGAGCCAAATCTCCGAATATCGGCGATTTTTCATAGTGTCGTATCGACTTCGACCGGGAAAGAAATTCGCTTGTATGCTTCATTACTTTGGCCGCTCGCTGAAACGCGAATC
>JBOHQZ010001130.1:0-2345 GCA_050732275.1 bacterium | reverse complement strand
AAAAAAGCCGACGCCGAGAATGAGCGCAAACGCCCCGATGCGATTGAGCAGCTTGCCGCCGATGAGCGCCTCCCATTCTTCGCGCGTGCGGGAAGGCGGCGTAGGTGGAAGAGAAAGCGAAGGCTGCGGTTGCGGAGCAATTGGCGCCGAAGTCGGCGGCGTTGGAGAAACAGCAGGCGCCGGTTGAGTGACGCGTTCGGCTCTCGGCTCCGCTGCCGATTTTGGCGCGGGTTGCAGCGAATGCACGGCATTCCGCAAGCCATAAATCTCCAATTCCAATTTTAAAATTTTTTCCGAAAGCTGGTTGGTCTTGCGGATGTAAACCACAAGCAGTATGAACAGCACGAAGATGGCGACGATTTCCATGAAAACTCCATTTGTAAATATGAAGCCGGACTCGCGCGCAGTTCGGCTTCGTTGGATTCTTTAGTATACAGCAGCGTTTCCAGAAAGGCAACTGTTTTCGTTGCTTTTGATTCAAGCGATGCCGTATATTCTTCTATGATCATCCGTATCTTGTTTTTCACATGGCTGCTGTTGTGGTCAACAACGGCTTGGTCGCAGGAGTCGCCAGATAAACCCCAAAAGCCGCGCCCGACCTCGCAAGCGCCGACTTGAAGCGGCTGACCCGGCGAGGGCGCGCCGCTCCGTGGGAGTGGTTTGGAAACGAATTGGGTTATATCGGGCCGTTACGTAGATACTGCGCTCGAACGTCCGCGTTGGCGATTTACGGTGAATTATCGCCTGCTGCGCACATTGCAGGTCGGCGTCGAATTCAATGCCGCCGCCGAAGAAGTGGGGCCGCTGCTGACCTGGTATTTGCTGACGGAAAGCCATACGCGCCCGGCGATTTTTCTCGGCACCAGCTCGGATCGCATCGGCTCGCCGAAAGGCACGCAATCCTATTTTCTGACGGGAGCGAAACACCTCTGGCGGTTGCCGCTCTCGGTCTATGCTAGTATGAATTATTCTGAATGGGATGAGGGGTTGAATTTCCCCTTCGGCGTGAGTGTCGATTTGCCGTGGAATTTTTCACTCCGGCCTATGTACGACGGCGACCGCTCGCATTTGGTGCTGACGCATTATTATCGTCAGCTCAGCTTCTCGCTGCTCTATGTTTGGTATGAACGGCTTGGCTTGGCGATGTCGGTGGGGTTTTGACTAAACAAAGTTTTTGTTTGGCTTTACCAGCTCTTGTTCGACTTCCTTGCGCTTGGTAATATCCTGTGCGATGCCCGCGATGCGGTAAATGGCGCCGGTTTTGTTCCGAACCGGAACAGCGCAATCCCGGATCCACCGAATGGAGCCATTCGGCCGCTGAATGCGATAGATCTCATCATATTGCCCGGCGACCTGTTTGGTCAATGCGGCTTCGAACACCCGATTCCGGTCCTCGGGATGAATCGCCTCGAGCCAATTTTGCGGCGCCGCGTAGAGGCTTTCGCACGTCCGGCCCCAAATTTTCTCATAGGCGGGACTGACGTAAATCATTTTGTTTTTTTCGAGATCGGTAAGCCAGAAGACTTCATTTTCACGCAAAGATGGCGAAGCATTTGCCCGCAATCTCCCCAAAATCCAACTCACAGAATATCATGAAACATTTCAGGCATTTTCTCGTCTAAATAGTGAATTTCATTCGGACAGATAATTAAAGTCGCCATTCATCGAAAATATGACTGGGCTCATTCACGCGGAGAGTTGCACCTTGCTGGCGACAGGTGCCGGATTTCCTATACACAATAATTAATCGGAGAGCGCCGAAAATGTCGAAGAAAAAAAAGTTACTGATCGCTTCAGGTGTTGTCGTCATTATTGCCGCCGCGGTCGTCGCTAGCATTATGAAGAAAAATGGCAACAAAGCCCTCGAGGTTGAAACCTCTTCGATCAAGCGGCAACGGGTGGTTGAGACCGTGACAGCCACCGGCAAGGTACAGCCGCATATTCAGGTCAAGATCAGCGCCGATGTCAGCGCCAAAATCACCAAGCTGGCGGTGAAAGAAGGCGATTGGGTCGAGAAAGGCGATTTCTTGCTCGAGCTGGATCGCGAGCGCTATGTCGCGGCGGCCGAACGGGCTCAAGCCAGCTTGAAATCGAGCGAGTCCGATGCCAAACTGGCGAAAGAGAGCATGCTGAAAGCCGAAAAGGATTATCAACGCTCCAAAGAGCTGTTCGACAAAAAACTCGAATCTTCGGCGTCCTTCGATGCCGTGGCCTCCACTTATCAGGTCGAAAAGGCGCGCTATGAATCGGCGCTCAATAATGTTGAACAGACCAGGGCCTTGCTGAAACAAGCCCAAGACGACCTTTCGAAGACGAGAATCTTTGCGCCGATGGCCGGCACCATC
>JBOHQZ010001129.1:0-2346 GCA_050732275.1 bacterium | reverse complement strand
TGGTTTTTCAGAAAGAAAACGGAGTGCAACGCTTCAGCGTTGCTGCAATGCTAAAGCATTGCACTCCGTTCCTTAGTAGGAGCGCAGCGACGAGGAATCTATATGTAGACAGATTCCTCGCTGGCGTTCGGAATGACAACCTACTCACACAATAGAAAAACGTTAAATTGTAAAATGTGAAGTCGAGTTGGCGCATCAACCCAACCGCCCGGGCGCTGTGGGTGAATTTGGTTTCAAACTTTAAGCGCCCGGGCGGTTTTTCGGGTGACTAAAATTTTACGATAACTTTAAGGAGAAAACTATGTTCTATCCCGCTCGTCATATCCGTTTGATCTGCACCTCCCTCCTGTTCACCTTCTCCTTTGTCTTTGCCCAAGAGAAAAAGCCCATCGCACTCGAAAATATTTTTGCTTCCGACCGGCTCACGCCGAAAACTTTGCAAGGCGTGCAATGGGTTCCGGGCGAGGCGGCGTTCACTTATTTGAAAGCCGGCGACATTTACAAACACGATGTTGCCAGCGGCAAAGAAACTTTGGTTCTTGCCGGTAAAAGCTTGTCGCTTAAGCCGAGTGGCGAGCCGATTCAAATCGAGAGCTGCGAGTGGAGCAGCGACCGCAAATATCTTTTAGTGGCCGGCAACATGCGCAAAATCTGGCGGCATTCGACCGAGGGACAATTTTTTATTTACGAATTGGCCACTAAAAAATGGCGCCCGCTCAGCGGCATCCTCGGGCCGCAGCGCTGCGCCAAATTTTCGCCGGACGGCAGCAAAGTTGGTTTCGTTCGTTTCAACAATATTTTTATGCTTGATTTGGCCACCGGCGTCGAAACGCAGCTTACCACTGATGGCAGCGATGACATCATCAACGGCCAGTTCGATTGGGTTTATGAAGAAGAGTTCAGCATCGCCGACGGTTGGCGTTGGTCGCCGGACAACAAGAAGATCGCGTTTTGGCGGCTCGATCAAACTCGTATCAAGGCGTTTCCGCTTGAAGATATGATGCCGCTTTATCCCAAAATTTTCTGGCTGAAATATCCCAAAGCCGGCGAGCAAAATGCGCTGGTGCAAATCGGTGTGCTCGCGCTTGAGAGTGGACAAACCCAATGGATGAATCTCGGCGAGGAAACCGATATTTATATTCCGCGCATACAGTGGACGCCCGATCCGCGTATTCTCTCGATTCAGCGCCTGAATCGTTTACAAAACAAACTTGACCTGCTCTTTGCGGACGTCAACTCCGGCGGCACGCGCATCGTGTTGAGCGACAAAGATCCGTGTTGGGTGGATGTGCAGGACGATCTCATTTTTCTCGCGAAGAAAGAGCAGTTCATCTGGACTTCCGAGCGCAGCGGCTTTCGCCACGCGTATCTTTACGACTACAACGGGCGCTTGGTATATCCGCTCACCAGCGGCGGCGAGTGGGAAATCAGCGCGGTGAGCGGCCTCGACGAGACTGCCGGCTGGCTCTATTTTTCCGGCAAAAAAGATTCACCCATTGAAGAGAATGTTTATCGCGCCAGCCTTGACGGCAAAAATTTGGAACGCATCAGCCAGCGCGCCGGCTGGCACAGCTCGAACTTTTCGCCGGACTTTAAATATGTCATTGGCAGCTTCTCGGATGTGCAAACGCCGCCGCAAACCAGCTTGCGGAAAACCGATGGCGCGCTCGTGCGCTGGCTGGAAAAAAATGAGGCTCTCCCGTTAACATCATATCAACTCGTTTATCCGAAATTTATTACGGTAAAAACCAGCGATGACGGTACAATATTGAATGCGTGGATAATGAAACCGGTGGATTTCGATTCGACCAAAAAATATCCGGCGATTGTATTCTGTTACAGCGGCCCGGGCGCGCAGCACGCAGTGAATCGCTGGGATGGCGAGCGCTACTTGTGGCATCAACTGATGACCGAGAAGGGTTACCTCATTTTCTGCATTGATAGCCGCGGCACCGGCGGGCGCGGCAAGAAATTCAAAAATCTCGTTTATGGCGATTTGGGGAAATGGTCGACGCACGATCAAATCGAGGGCGCAAAATATCTGGCGAGCTTGCCGTATGTCGGCGCCTCTCGCCTCGGCATTTGGGGCCACAGCGGTGGCGGTTATCTCACCTGCATGGCGATGACCAAAGGCGCGCCGCATTTCAAAGTTGGCATCGCCCGCGCGCCGGTGACGGATTTTCGGTTCTATGATTCCATTTGGACCGAACGCTATATGGGCCTACCGAAAGACAATGATGCCGGATACAAATCGACCTCGGTGATGACTTATGTGAATCAACTCCAAGGCAAACTCTACCTCATTCACGGCATGGCCGATGACAACGTGCACCAACAAAACACGGT
>JBOHQZ010001128.1:0-2351 GCA_050732275.1 bacterium | reverse complement strand
CACCTCGCGCAACGGCGGTTGGTATACGATTACCATCGACAATACACCGTCTTTCCGGGATGGAGAACAGTTCGCCATTCTCGTAGGCGCTTCCCGCGTCATTCCGTATCCGGCAGGAACGGATGTCGATGCCGCTGTTCCTCATCAAAGCTTTTATTTCAATCCCGGCACGAACAGTTATGTCAATCTCAATAACATTCCTGGTTTTCAAAACGGCGCATTTTTGATTCGCGCGAAGGGAACCAAAACCGGCGTCGCCAATCAACCGCCGATCGCGCGCGGCAACATTTCCAAACCGCAGGCGACGGTGAATGAGACAATCACATTCGACGCCTCGCAATCCTCCGATCCGGACGGCCAGATTACGCAATATCGGTGGGAATTGGGCGACGGCGGGACGAGCAATTTAACGGTGGCGACGCACGCTTATTCGCAACCCGGCACGTACACGGTGCGATTGACCGTGACCGACAATCAAGGCGCAACCGGACAGGTGCAAGGCCAGGTGGTGATTACCGGCGGCGGCAATCAAGCACCGATCGCGCGCGCTCAAATTGCACCGAATCCGGCGCCGGTGAATCAGAACGTCACCTTCGATGCTTCGACCTCTTCCGATCCGGACGGCCAAATCGCGCAGTATTCCTGGAATTTCGGCGACGGCGCGACCAGCACGCAAAAAACCGCGACACATGCTTATGCGCAAGCGGGAACTTACACCTATAGGCTCACCGTCACCGACAATGCCGGAGCGACCGGGCAAGCCTCGGGGCAAATCACGGTCACTGCCGGAAGCAGTCGGCTGACAGTCAGTCCGGTTAGCGGTGTCGTCGCACCAGGAGGAGCGCAAACAATTACGGTAACGTTCGACGCTCAGGGTTTGACCGAGGGCAATTATCAGGGGCAGATCAACATCGTGAGCAATGGCGGCAACAGCGTGTTGCCGGTGCGCATCGTCGTAAGCAGTTCCGTGAAAGTCGATGAGCAGCAGACGGAACTGCCACGCGCTTTTAATTTGGGACAAAATTATCCGAATCCATTTTCCGATAAAAGCGCCTTCGGCAATCCGGAGACGGCAATTCGCTTTAACTTGCCAGTGGCCGGAAAAGTTTCTCTGGTGATTTATGATGTACGCGGCGCGCTGATCAAGACACTGGAATCCGGCAGTAGAATAGCCGGCGAGCACATCGTGCGCTGGGATGGACGCGATAACCGGGGAGAACGAGTCGCCAGCGGCGTTTATTTCTATCGCCTCGATGCCGTCTCCGACAACGGCGCGGCGACGAGTCTGACGAAGAAGTTGATGCTTGTAAAGTAACCTCGCAGGTGTAACCCAGTCGGCCCGACTGGGCCTAAAGAAATTTTTCTTGCGCTTGCCGATATTCGATGCTATTTTTACAGACTGGTCACTCGGAGTGACCGGTCTGTTTTTCTGGAATGACTTACAGCGTTTTCTAAATGAATGGATATGTCATTCCAGGAGCGAAGCGACGATGAATCTTTATAGCAAAAGATTTCTCGCTTCGCTCGAAATGACGAGCAATAAATTTTTTCCTTATTCATATACAGCGCATGTCAAAGCTAATCGTTGCTACTCGCGAAGATTTGAATTTCGCTCTTACCCTCCGCCGCTATCAAGCTTATGGTGAGGACGCGGCCAATTATTTCGATGGCAAAGAATTCCGTAAAGTGTTCAACGCGGGCGATAAACTGTTCCTGCTATCGTTGCGGGAAGCAAATGGCAGCGTTACGGTGGGCATTCAGCCTCGAACCCGCTCAGAAGCCGTTCGGCAAATCGCCGAGCATATCGCGCGCCGGATTCTCGGGCTCGATTTCCCGCTACAAGGTTTTTATAAGTTCGCCCAACGCGATCCCATTCTTGCTGATCTCACCCAGAAATTTCGCGGTTTTCGTCCCACGCTATCTGTAGCGCCTTTTGAGGCCATCGTTACTTCCATTACGGCGCAACAAATCAATCTCCAATTTGCCTTCACCGTGCGCAGCCGCCTGGTTCGACGTTATGGCGAGAAGCTTGTCGTTGACGGCCGTGCCTATTTCGCGTTTCCGCAGCCGGAGAAATTGGCGCGGGTGAAAGTGAGCAGCTTGCGCCAATTGCAATTCACCGGGAAAAAATCCGAATACACCATCGGCTTGGCAAAAGCTATCCGTGATGGCCAGCTCCTTTTGGATACCCTGTCGCAGCAATCTGATGAGGATATTGCCGAAAAACTCATGGCGCTGCACGGCATCGGCCGCTGGACAGTGGATTGGTTTTTAGCGCGCTGCCTCGGACGCGGCAATGCTTTCCCGGCGGGCGATCTCGGCGTGCGCAAAGCCGTGCAGCACTTTTATTT
>JBOHQZ010001127.1:0-2352 GCA_050732275.1 bacterium | reverse complement strand
AATGAGCGGACGCCCACGTTTGGAAATGCGCCGTTGACCCTGGTGTTCACCGGAGCTGATCTCAAACAAATTCAAGCCGGCAAATTTTAATAACTCGGCAGTGGTTTTGAATTGGCTGAAGTCGGCGACTTCGCCGATGAGGCCAGCCAGCGTCACTTTGCCGAGGCCTGGGATCGAGAGCAAAAAGCGGCTGTAAGGTATCTTCTCCAAGAACATCAACATCTGTTCTTCTTGCGCCGCGATAAACCGATCACAGCTCTCAATATGATGCAAATCGTTCTGGATTTCCGCGAAAATGCTCAGTTCGCCCTCACGAATGCCGACCGAGGACTGCGCGGCGAGATATAACCGTTGCGCGCGTTCGCTACCCAGTTGGCCTCTGCTCACACGACGCAAGAGTTGTGTCAACTCTTCCAGAGTTAAGGTTAAAAGACGTGCTGGCGTGCCATAATTTTCGATCAGATAGCGCGCGCTCTTGGTGCTGAAATCTGGCATCACGCTGCCGAATTCGGGAAAGCGAATAAACACCAAGTCTTGCAATTGATTATAAAGCGCCGTCCGCCGCTCTTGGCTGCGTTCTCGTCCATGCATCAAGCGCCGCAAGTCTGCCGCCACGCCTTCGGGAATCACGACGGTCAAGGCGCGCCCGAGTTCGATCACATCGGCAATCACTTTCGGGTCTTTGTCGTCGGTCTTGTTGGGCGAATTGTCATAGAGCTCTTTGATCTTCTTGGTATGGGCCGGCGTCACCTGAACGAGTTGAACACCGCGCTTGCGCAAAAAATGTAGCAGCGGCTCGGCATAAGAACCGGTGGATTCCACGCCGACGATCACCTCGGGCAACTTGAACTGGCGCTGCGCGTGGTTGATTTTGCTCCACAAGGTTTTGAAGCCTTCGCCACAATTAGCGAAACCGAACGTCGGAATATCCGTGCCATCGGGACAGCGATAATAGCCGGTGTTTTTAAATTTCCCAATATCAACCGTGACCAGTAACGTGTTTTCCGTGAGGCCGTGTTTCCAAGAACGTTTTTTCATGGCTATATTCTCCGAGAGGGTGAACCAAGGTCTATACCAGTTCGCTAGTTGTCGAAGACATCATAGCCCGAAAACAACAAAAAGCCAAAATCCTTTTTCTACAATATAGCAAGCTTCGCAATAACCCAAAAAGATCGCAAGAATCGGGTTGTTTTTGATTTGCAAAATGATTAAAATAGCACCAGTGAATGTGAAGTCGGACTTGGGTACGACACTGCTTTAAATTTGCAAAATCCCGCTACCCAAGTCCGACTTCGCCCAATTCAGAGGTGCTCATGTCATCGACAAACTATACGCAGCTTTCCGCGGATTATCAGCGCATCGAGCAAGCCATTCTCGCGCTCGAAAAAAACTTTCGCCGGCAGCCGAGCTTGGACCAGATTGCCAAGAGCGTGGCGCTGAGTGAATATCATTTTCAACGCCTGTTCAGCCGCTGGGTCGGCATTAGTCCCAAGCGCTTTCTCCAATTTCTGACCAAAGAATACGCCAAGGAATTAATCGAAAGCTCGCCTAATTTGCTGGATGTGGCTTATGAGAGCGGCCTCTCCGGCACCGGTCGTTTGCACGAACTGTTCGTAACTTGTGAAGCGGTAACGCCGGGAGAGTTTAAAAACAAAGGGGAGGGACTGCAAATTTTTTATGGTTTCCATCCCACGCCGTTCGGCTACTGTTTGCTCGCCGTGACCGATCGCGGCATTTGTCATTTATCCTTTGTGAAGGAGGGCGAACGCACGCAAGCCATCAAATCGCTTCAAAAAAAATGGGAGAATGCTAAGCTAACCGTCTCTCCGGCCAAAACGCGTCCGTTGGTCGAGCAAATTTTTAATCCCATCAAAAACGGCAAGCCGCGGCCATTGCATTTGCTTCTCTCCGGCACCAATTTTCAAATCAAAGTGTGGGAAGCTTTGCTCAAAATCCCCGCGGGCGCCGTCGCGTCTTATGAAGACATCGCGGCTCGCATCGGCTTGCCAAAAGCCTCGCGCGCCGTCGGCAATGCGGTCTCACAAAATCCGGTGGCGTATATCATCCCCTGCCACCGCGTCGTGCGCAAACTCGGCGAGTTTGGAAATTATCGTTGGGGCGCGGCGAGGAAGAAGGCGATGCTGGGGTGGGAGATGGCGAGGAGGGAGCAAATTGGGAAAGAGGATAATTGATCGATCACGGTTTGCTACTGGTTAATGCAAGAAGGAGGCTTTCGTAAAAAGTCAGTGAAAAGTGCCAGTTTTCAATGAGGGTAAACACAAGTTCAATACAAATATTTGTGTTATTAGTTGTATGTTATATTTTATTGGTCATATTTATGTAATTTAACTT
>JBOHQZ010001126.1:0-2359 GCA_050732275.1 bacterium | reverse complement strand
GCAGGAAGCGGAGATTATTTTTGCAAAGGGAGATTTGGCGAAGTGGTGCGAGGAGAAGGGGATGGAATATTTTCGGTTTGAAGATTTCTTGCAGGTTTTGTATCTTATAAAAAGATGGAGCAACGAAAACGGCTAAAAAGATCGTGACAGAGCATATCGATGGCCGAAAGCTTCTTACAAAAACCGGAGGAAATAAAATGCGCAAAAATCTCAAGACAAAAGCACACCATCTCAAAGGGTCACTTGAAGATCCTTCTGAAGCAGAGTTTTTGGCATCCCGAAAAATGTTGCCGAAGCTTTTGAAACATTATGAAGGCGAGCATGTAGCCATAGAATTGTCGGATAACCGCGAGTTTTTCAAAGGTCCTTTGGAAAAGGAGTTTCGTGCCTTCAGAAAAATGTTGCCTCGGCTTTTGAAAAAGTATAAGGACGAGTACGTCGCTATTTATCAAGGGAAGTTAATAGGACATCATGTCGACGATTGCGAATTGGCGCAAAGTGCATACGAAAAGATAGGCAAAGTTCCCTTTCTATTAACCAGAGTTTCGAGATACCAGCCAATTGAAGAACTTCCTTCTCCAGAGGAGCTTTAATCATGTGGCAATATGATCGCAATGTTTTTCCGCCGGCTCCCAAGCTGGATGTGAAAATTTTTGCTGTCAATTCACGGGCGCAGAGCGCTTCTGTGCGCGCAAAGCTTGACACTGGCGCCAGTACGACCGTCATTCCTGAACGAGTTGTAACATCGTTGAATTTGCCGCCTCACAATAGCACCTTAACGCGCAGCTTTGATGGCTCCTATCATCATAGCTTGATTTATCGCATAGATATCGTATTTAACGGCTTCGATTTAAGGGGAATTTCTTGTATTACAGCAAGACGTGATGATGCTTTACTTGGCCGAAACGTGCTCAACCGTTTCTTCATTCCCTTAGACGGACCCAATTTGACTTTCGATATGAAATAGGAATGACCCTCCCAGACAGCAAAATTTTAATAACCATCGGCGCGCTCGCCGACCAACACAAATTTGAAATCTACGTGGTCGGCGGTTTTGTACGTGATTTTTTTCTCAAGCGCGAGCGCAGTGAGATGGATTTCGTCATCGTCGGCGACGGCATCAAGTTCGCTGAGCTGTTGGCGAAGCATTTGCATTTGCCCAAGCCAACAGTGTACCGCAATTTCGGCACGGCGATGCTGAAGTGGGAGGACGTGCAGCTCGAGTTCGTCGGCGCGCGCAAGGAAAGCTATCGCGGCGACTCGCGCAAGCCGCAAGTTGAGCCGGCGGATTTGCCAGCGGATCTGTCGCGGCGCGATTTCACCATCAATGCCATGGCTTTTGCGTTGAATACCGATAATTTCGGTGCGCTCGTCGATCCGTTTGACGGCCAAAAAGATTTGAATGCGAAGTTGCTGCGTACACCGCTTGAGCCGGCGACAACGTTCAGCGACGATCCGCTGCGTATCATGCGCGGCATTCGCTTCGCGACGCAACTCGATTTTAAAATTGAAGAAAAAACTTTTACCGGCATGCGCGACATGCGCGAGCGCTTGCGTATCATTTCGCAGGAACGCATTACTGATGAATTTCTAAAAATTCTCGCCGCGCCGAAATCCTCCACCGGTTTTCGCTTGCTAGATGAAGCGGGCGTGTTGGAAATTATCTTTGCAGAATTCATCGCGCTCAAAGGCGTGGAAGAATACAAAGGCTATTTTCACAAAGACGTTTTCAATCATACCTTAATGGTGGTCGACAATCTCGCGGCGATGTCGGACAAGTTGCCGTTGCGGCTGGCAGCACTCGTCCACGACATCGCTAAGCCGCGCACCAAGGCTTTTATCCCAGGCAAGGGCTGGTCATTTCATGGCCACGAAGACGTCGGCGCGCGCATGCTGCCATCCATTTTCAACCGGCTGCGGCTGCCGAATGATTGGCTGAAATACGTACAAAAATTGACGCGGCTGCATTTGCGCCCGATTGCGCTCACCGAAGAAGAATGCACCGATTCCGCCTATCGCCGCTTGCTCTTTCAAGCCGGCGAGGATTTGGAAGATTTGCTGATGCTCTGCCGTGCCGATATCACTTCCGGCAACGTCAAGCGCCGCGAGCGCCATCTGGCGAATTTTGATTTCGTCGTCAAGCGCCTCACCGAAGTGGAAGAGAAAGATCGCATGCGCGCGTTTCAATCGCCGGTGCGCGGCGATGAGATCATGCAAGTCTGCGGCTTGTCGCCCGGCCCGCTCGTCGGCAAGTTGAAATCGGCAATCGAAGACGCCATCCTGGATGGAAAGATTCCCAACGAGCATGGCGCCGCGCTGGCGTATTTATTGGCGATTAAAGATGACGTTTGTAGTGATG
>JBOHQZ010001125.1:0-2359 GCA_050732275.1 bacterium | reverse complement strand
TGTTGAATATTTGTAATGCCAGGTGCCGCACCTGCGACCGTTGGAAAGAGAAACCCGATCCGACCATTCTTTCGACCGGCGAAGGAAAAAATTTGATTCAACAGCTCGCCGAGGCCGGCGTGCTGAATCTGACGTTCACGGGCGGCGAGCCTTTGCTGCGCAAGGATATCTACGAGCTGGTGGCGTGCGCCAAGCAACAGCGGCTCTCGACCTCGCTGTACTCGAACGGCTTGTTGATCAATGCCCGGCGCGCCAGAGACTTGATCGACTCCGGCCTCGATCTCATCTCCATTTCGCTGGATGGCAGCACGCCGGCGCTGAACGATCACTTGCGCGGCATCAGCGGCTATTTCGATTTGGCGATGAAAGGCATTGAAAGCTTGAAATCGCTGCGCAGCAATAGCCATCCCAAGATTTTTGTCGCCGTCACCATCACCAGGCAGAATGTGCACGATCTCGAGAATATGGCGCACCTGGTCAAAGTGAGCGGGCTTGACGGGCTGTCGCTGCAATTGGCGCTGCATGCGCCGAAAATCATGTACCGCGTCGAGCCGGATCTTGCCTTTCAGCCCGGCGACGGTGCCGCGCTTCAGGCCGCCATCGATCGCGTGATGGAGAACTATTCCAATTATTTGCCGATGAACCGTGATTATTATCGGCACTTTGCGGATTACGTCGAACAACCGGAGAGGCTTTACGAGCACCTCAATACCGTCGGATTCGCCACCGCGGTGATCAACCCGTGGGGCGACGTTTATCCGGATCCCCTTGAAACCGATAGCATGGGCAACATTCGACAGCAGACGTTCAAGGCAATTTGGTTTGGCGAGCGCGCCAGCGCCGTACGCCGCCGCATTGCCAGCCAGGAGCATCCGGTCAGCTTGTTCGATAGTTTTATTTCGATGAATTTCGCCGTCGAACGCGCCGCGGCGACGACTTTTAATTTTCATCGAATTATGAAACCGATTTTCAACGGCGCCCAGCATTTTTAACGTGAGTTCGTAGTAGCGCCTTTAGGCGCTGATTTTGGCAATTTACAAAACCCTTTTTATATTTATCTTCGCCCCCGAGTGGGCAACTACGAACGCTAGTAAAAAAAATTTAAAAACTCATCGTATGTCTGAAATCGCCGCTGCCGAAAATATCAAATCCAAACGCCCTCGCGCAACCGAAGCGCCTCGCGCCGCCTCGACCGATCCATTGCTCGCCGCGATTCGCGAATATTGGAACGCGCACATTCACGATCTTGCCGTTGCCAAGCATCCGGTGGGCACGAAAGGTTTCTTCGATGATCTCGATGAATATCGTTTCGATAAATTGCGTTATCTGCCGCAGGTGGTCGATTTCAACGGTTTTCGCGGCCAGCGCCTGCTCGATATCGGTTGCGGCGCCGGCATCGATTTGATTCGCCTCGCCAAAGGCGGCGCGCGCGTAACCGGCGTGGATTTGGCGCCGCAGTCCATTCAATTGGCCAAAAAAAATTTCGAGCTGCGCGGCCTGCGTGCCGAGCTGCACGTCATGAACGGCGAAGCGTTGGAGTTTGACGACGGCAGCTTCGACGTCGTCTACGCGCACGGCGTGTTGCAATACACCGCGCACGCGGATAAAATGGCGAAAGAGATGCACCGCGTGCTCAAACCGGGCGGGCAGGCAATCGCGATGGTTTACAATCGCATTTCATGGCTGAATGCGCTTTCGCTGGTGATGAAAGTCGAGTTGGAGCACGAAGATGCGCCGGTGTTGAAAAAATATTCCATAGGCGAATTTAAAGAATTGCTCTCACCCTTCTCCACCAGCCGAATCGTTCCGGAGCGATTTCCGGTCGCCAGCCGCTTGCACCAGGGATGGAAAGCTGTGGCCTTCAACCGGATTTTTGTGCCGGCCTTCAATTTCATCCCTCGCCCTTTGGTCAGCCCCCTCGGTTGGCATTTGATGGCGTTTTGTCGTAAGTGAAACCAGATTTAAAATTTTAAATTGTAAATTTTCAATTTAAAATTTACAATAAATTCGATTGCGATTTGTTGTTTCTCGATCGAATAGAGAAAGAGAACAAGATAAGGACATGCCCCGAACTGTTTTGGTTACCGGCGCCAACGGCTTCACCGGTAGCTACGTTTGCAAACACCTCGTCGGTCGCGGTGATCGCGTGCGGGCGCTCGTGCGCCAAAGCAGCAATTTGGACCTGCTCAAGAATGTTGATGTCGAGCCGGTTCATGGTGATTTGGCCAACGGTTCGGCAGTTGATGCCTTGACAACAGCGCTCAAAGGCGTCGAAGTCGTTTATCATATCGCCGCCGCTTATCGCACCGAGGGCGTGCCGTCGAAATATTTTTGGGAAGTCAATGTCGAAGGCACGCGC
>JBOHQZ010001124.1:0-2361 GCA_050732275.1 bacterium | reverse complement strand
TGACGGTGATCGCCATCGGCGTGCGAATCTCCGCACCTTCGCCGAGGCCCAAAGCCATCGGCAGCAGGCCGAGCACCGTCGTCAGCGTCGTCATCAAAATCGGGCGCAGGCGGACGCTGCCGGCTTGCACGATGGCTTCCAGTTTTTCCATTCCTTCGCGGCGGAGATGATTGATGTAATCCACCAGCACGATGGCATTATTGACCACGATGCCGGCCAGCAAGATCATGCCGATGAACACCATGATGCTCAACGGAATTTGCAGCACGAAGAGAACGGCGACGACGCCGATCAGCGCCATGGGAATCGTGAACATGATGACGAACGGGTGCAGCAGCGATTCGAATTGCGAAGCCATGACGACGTAAATGAGAAATATCGCGAGCGCCAGCGCTAGCATCAAACTGTTCATGGAAGTTTCCATTTCGGCGTTTTGGCCGGTGACGGCGAAGGCGAAATCGTCAGGCATATCCATTTCTTGCAGCGTGGCGTAGATTTGCTCTGAGGCGCTCCGCAAATCGAGGCCGGAGACATTGGCCGTGATCAGCGCCGCGCGTTGCTGCTCGATGCGGCGAATTTCACTCGGGCCTTCTTTGACGCGAATGTCGGCGATGGCCGCGAGCGGAATGGGCACTGCTTGGTTGGGATTGACGACGAGACGGCTCAATTCGTCGATGCCGGCTTTATCGTCCTCCGTGACTTTTACCCGAATGTCGATGCGACGGTCGGCCTCACGAAATTCGGTGGCAACGATGCCTTGCACTTTGTTGCGCACGATGGACGCCACGTCATTTATATTCAAGCCGTAGTACGACAAGCGATCGCGGTCGTAAACGATTTGCACTTCGGGATTGCCGGTTTGAAGATTGGAGCGCACGTCTTTCATTCCGGGGATTTGCGCGATCCGCGTTTCGGCTTCTTTGCTCAACGCTTTGAGCTTGGCGAGATTGTAACCTTTGATCTCGATCTCGATCGGCGTCTTGAAACTGAACAGCGCAGGCCGCGAAATTTTGGTTTCGACGTCGGGAACGTTGCGAAACTCGTCGCGCAAACGCGCGATGAGCTGCTCCTCGCGGCTGGCAAAATCACCGTCGCCTTTGAGCGTGATCGTCACTTTCGCCGTGTGCTCGCCTTCGTCCGAGGAAGATTGCGACGTGAGCTCGGTGCCGGCAGCGGTGGCGATCTTTCGCACGTCGTTGTGCTGCAGCGCGATCTGCGCGAGCGGCTGCAGCTTTTCATCGGTCAGCTCCACCGGCGTGCCAATCGGAAAGCGCGCCTCCACATTGAACTCGCCTTGATGCACTTCCGGAATCAGCACCAGCCCCAGCCGCGGCATGAGCAAGAAGATGCACACGGCAAAGGAAGCGGCCGAAGTTCCAATAACCGAGCCGCGATTAGCGAGCGACCAGCGAATGGCCTTGGGGTAGGTTTGATAGGACCACTTCAACAACGGATTGGCAACCAACAGCACACCGGCAAAGAACAATCCCATCGGCAAGCCGACGAGCAAGAGCAAAATAGAAACGAAGAAGGCGATAGCGAATAGAAACGCCAGAGCCGCCTTCAGCAAAGTGCTGAAAAGATGATGAATCACGAAGCGGGCGACGGCATAAACGAGATATAATGGAAAGAGCACAACTCGCGCGATGCGCTTCAGCAGCTTGGCTTCTTTAAATTTTGCGGCAAAATTGCGCCAACCGGAAACAAAGATGGGATAGGATTTGAACACCAACAGCGTGTCCCACACGCGTTGGTGAATGGTAAAAGATTTGAAATTCGGCTGCGCGCTCCATGCTTCAAGCCACCGGACGTGCTTTCGCAATGACGGAATCCAACCGAGCAGGAGCGTCGGCACAAAAACGAGCAAGAGTGCAACACTTTTCAGAATGAACAGCAGCACGGCGCCGAGGAGCAGAACCAAATTGACAATGATCTCGCGGCCAAAGCGCAGGAGAGTGCCGGCCACAAAGCCGAGCACGGAAGCATGTTGCTCTTCACGGCGCGCTTTGAAATTTTTAAAATCGTCGATGATCGAAAGCCGCAAAATATGATTGTCGGAAAAGCGGCCGCGAATGTCGGCGAGATATTCTGCTTTGATGCCCCGCGAAGCCAGCATCGGCACGAGGAAGAGCGCGACGGCCAGCGAGGCGAGCAGTGAAAAGACCACGGTCAACGCCATGTCGCCAAAAATTTGGCCGGCGATGCCTTTCACGAAAACGATCGGAAAGAATACGGCAACCGTAGTTAAAGTTGATGCGAGAACCGCGCCGCCGACCATGCTGGTGCCGCGCACGCAGGCAGTGACGATGTCGTGTCCCTCTTCGCGCAGGCGATGAATGCTCTCCAACACGACGATGGAGT
>JBOHQZ010001123.1:0-2362 GCA_050732275.1 bacterium | reverse complement strand
CCGGTTTATGTTTATTTCGAAGTTTATCATCTCGCCCCCGACGCCGAGGGGAAATCCTCATTTGTGATTGAATATACTGCCTTGTTGCGTAAAGAGGAAAAGAGCGGCGCGAAGAAATTCTTTGCTCTCTTCGGCGGCAGCGCCAAACCCGCCACCACTTTGGCCGTCGAGCGCCATGCCGATGCACCAACCTCGGTGGAGTATCTCGCGCTCAACCTCAGCGAAACCGGAAAAGGCGAATTTCGTTTGAGCATTAAAGTAACGGATCAGCAATCCGGAAAGCAACGGGACGGGTTTATAGATTTTGAATTGTTTTAACAGGACGAGCCACAACCCAAATGCTGCCCCATGGATCAAAAACGCCCGCGAAAAAAGTCGCTGGCAAATTCCGTGTGCGTTTTTGATCCGTGTGGAAATTTTACTTTTGTGACTCACACCTCGCTGAAAAGCCCCTAATGAAACAGGGGCTTTTTGTTTTTAAATTGCTGTTGAAGTTTATTAGCAAAATTATATATTCAAGTATTGTACTTATTCAATCAGAGAGGAAAAGTGAAACGTATCGCATTTCAAGGCGAGCCGGGGGCGTATAGCGAGCGGGCAGTGAAAGAATTCTTTCGACAGCAATCGACCGCGACTCTACCCTGCCGCACTTTCGGTGAAGCCTTTGCAGCCGTGCACAAAGAACAGGCGCAGGCCGCCGTCATCCCCATTGAAAATTCACTGGCCGGAAGCGTGCATCAAAATTATGATTTGCTGTTGAAACATCAATTGCACATCACCGGCGAGATCATTTTGCGCATCAGCCATCACGTCATGGCGCTGCCCGGCGTGAAGTGGGAGCAGGTGCGGCGAGTTTACTCGCATCCGCAAGCTTTGGAGCAATGCCGCGATTTTTTGGAAAAATGGTCGGCTATCGAAGCTGTACCGGCTTACGATACCGCCGGCAGTGCGAAACTGATTGCCACCGAGAAATGGCAGGACGCGGCTGCCATTGCCAGCGCCAATGCCGCCAGCGAGTATGGCTTGGAGATATTGCACCGCAGCGTGGAGAGCAATCCGCAAAATTATACTCGCTTCTTGATTCTCGAAAAAGAGGAGAAGATGCCGGCAGAGGATGGCAAAACCTCGATTGTCTTTTCAATATCCCACACGCCCGGCGCGCTGTTCAAAGCTCTCGCCGTTTTTGCACTGCGCGACATCAATTTAATGAAAATCGAATCACGGCCCTTGCGAGGAAGTCCCTGGGAGTATATTTTTTACCTCGACTTTGCAGGAACACCGCGCCAAAGCCATTGCCAAAAAGCATTGGAACATCTCGCAGAGATTACCAGCCTTCTGCGCGTGTTGGGCGCGTATGAAAAGGGAAAGATTATCGAGGAATAAAACATATTTGATTCATTTCATTCTTTGGCTTTGACTTCAAGGAACAAAAGCTTCACCTCACCGTAAATTCCACCTCCCGCCACGCCACATTCCTACAGCGGTCTTCGGCGCGTGCGGTCAATTTGTGAACACCCGGTAGGAGATCCCGCTTAGGTCGATATTGCACAACGTCGCGCTCCGGATCATATTCGGCGATGAGCTTCTGGTCGTCCAAACGCAGCTCGATTGATTCTTCCGATTCAAATCCGGAAGTGGTGTCGTTGGCGCCGACGGAGATGAGCGGCCGGCGATTGCGCGTCACCGAGCCGGCGAGCGGGGCGCGAATATTCAACACCGGCGGCTCGTCATCGCGGATGATCGCAAAATCTTCCATGCTAAAAACCCGCGCCGAAACGGTATGGTTGGCGGCATTTATTTTGTTTTCGATAAACACCCACTCGTTGCGGTAAAGATAGCACACACCAAGTTGTTGCGGCTGCGATACGGTGTCGGGATAAATGAGCGTGACCACCGCGCCGTCATCAAGGGCAACATCTTGCGGCTCCACGCGGTAAATCGGGCCGATCACCCGCGAATCGCGAATACGGGTGAGTGTGTCAATCTTCACGCGGCCATACCAAGGCCAATACACCGATTCCTCCGAAAACGCGACGCGCATGCGCCCATCCGGCGCGAACAAGCTTCTTCCCCGCCCCGGTTGCACGAGCGCATTCACGAACCAATCCTGCCACGTTTCCGCCTGGCCAAACAATCCCTCGGCAGCCACTTCAAGGTGCACCGAGTCTCCCGCAATCTCTGCCAAAGGAACCGAGGCAATATAACGATGCGGCTGCTGCGGAATGCACTCGGCTCGAAAGATCTTTTTGCCGTTGTCAAATTTCACTGTTGGCGTGCTTGCCAAAGGCTGATTCGCCCGGATGACCAAACGCAAATAATTGGGATAAAAATCCTTCTCGATATCAATGAGCAAGGGTGTGCC
>JBOHQZ010001122.1:0-2366 GCA_050732275.1 bacterium | reverse complement strand
GTGCTCGTTCCCGATCTGCCTGGATTCAACGCTTCGTCGGCGCACATTCCGGATTACTCCGTTCGCAGCCACGCCCAATATATTTTGCAGCTCATGGATAGCTTGGAAGTTGACAAAGCGCATATTGTGGCTTACAGCATGGGCGGTGGCGTCGCCATCAACATGGCGGCCATCGCGCCCAAAAGAATTGCTTCGCTCATCATGCTCTCCGCCATCGGCGTGCAGGAATTGGAGCTGCTCGGCGACTATCATTTGAATCATGCGATTCATGGCTTGCAGCTTGGCTTGCTATGGTTTTTGCAAGAAGCGTTTCCCCATTTCGGACGCATGGATCGCTCGATGCTCAACACGCGCTACGCCCGCAATTTTTATGATTCGGATCAACGGCCGTTGCGAAATGATCTGCTGAAGTATGACAGCCCGATGCTCATTCTGCACGGCCAAAGTGATGAACTGGTGCCTTACGCCGTTGCCACCGAGCATTATCGGATCGTGCCGCAAAGCGAATTGAAAACATATCCGACCGGGCACGGCCTCGCCTTCATGCGCTGGCAATGGGTCGTGCCGGACATTACGCGTTTTGTTGACGACGTCGAAGCCGGAAGAGCAGCGACGCGCTCGACCGTTGATCCTGAACGCCTCGCCGCCTCGACGCTGCCCTTTGATCCAAAGAGCAGTCCGATGGCGAGTGGCATCGGTTTGATCATGCTCATGCTTTTGATCGCCAGCGCGACTTTGGTGAGTGAAGATTTAGCTTGCATCGGCGCCGGCCTGATGATTGCGCACGGCACCATCGGTTTTTTATCCGGAACGTTCGCTTGTTTGTGGGGGATCTATTTTGGCGATTTGATGTTGTTTGGGGCGGGAAGATGGCTCGGGCGAGCCGCGGTGGCTCGCGCGCCTTTGAAATGGTTCATTTCGGAAGACGATATCCGGCGCAGCACCGAATGGTTTAACCGCCAGGGTAAAAACATCATTCTACTCAGCCGCTTTGTGCCGGGCAGCCGTTTGCCAACGTACTTTACCGCCGGCGTCCTGCGCACGAATTTTTGGAGTTTTTCTTTGTACTTTTTGCTCGCCGCGGCCATTTGGACGCCGCTGCTCGTCGGCGTCTCCATGTTTCTCGGCGAAAAAGCTTTTGCTTTATTGGCAGCTTATAAAAATTTTGCGATCCTTGCCGGCATCGCCACAGTAGTGGGGATTTATGCGTTCATCAAACTCGTCATTCCCCTGTTCAATTACAAAGGGCGGCGACTCCTGCTCTCTTCGTATCGTCGCATAACGCGCTGGGAGTTTTGGCCGCTGTGGTTTTTCTATATTCCCATCGTGATCTATATCATTTATCTCGGCCTCAAACATCGTAGCTTGACGCTGTTCACCGCCGTCAATCCGGCGATTCCGGAGAGCGGTTTCATCGGCGAATCGAAATCCGCGATCTTGCAAGGCTTGGCAAGCGCGGACGGATTTATTGCGCGCCACATCGTGATTAAAAGCAGCCTGCCGAAAGACGAACGGCTGAAACGAGCCCGTGAGTTCATGGCGGCGAATCATTTGACTTTGCCCATCGTCATCAAACCCGACCAGGGCCAACGCGGCGCCGGCGTCACCATCGCGCGCTCACAGCAGCAAATGGAAGAAAGTCTGGCAAGCGTCGATTTTGATGTGATTGTGCAGGAATATGTGGACGGACACGAATTCGGGATTTTTTACATATGCTACCCCGACATGAACAAAGGCTTCATTTACTCGATTACTGACAAGCGTTTGATTTCGGTGATCGGCGATGGCAGACGCACGCTGGAAGAATTGATTCTCGCTGACGACCGCGCGGTGTGTATGGCGCGTTTGCATTTACAGAAGCACGAAAAGAATTTGTACGACGTGCCAGCGCCAGGAGAAAAAGTCAAATTAGTCGAGGTCGGCACGCATTGCCGCGGTGCAATGTTTCTAAACGGCGAATCCATTAAAACCCCGGCGCTGGAAGCCAAAATCGACGAAATCAGCAAAGGCTTTTCCGGCTTTTATTTTGGCCGCTATGACATTCGTACGCCCTCGCTTGACGAGATTAAAAACGGCAACGGCTTCAAAGTGGTCGAGTTGAACGGCGTGACTTCGGAGGCCACCCATATTTATGATCCCGCCAACAGTTTGTTGACGGGCTATCGCGTGCTGATGAAACAATGGCGCATGGCGTTTGAGATCGGTGCGCGGAACCGGCAAAGAGGTGTTAAGCCAGTTTCGGTGTGGCAGTTGTTGCGACTTTTGCGGAGGAGGAATAGCCTGTAAGCTTTTCCCGCCTTCAACGACCAATAGCAAAGAACAAAAAAAACATTTGTATAAAACTCAGGAGAACTTTGCTATGGAAC
>JBOHQZ010001121.1:0-2369 GCA_050732275.1 bacterium | reverse complement strand
AAATCTGTGTAAAAACAAAAAATTTATCCGCTTAATCAGCTCAATCCGCTTACTATTTTTTGTATGCGGATAAAGCGGATTGAGCTGATTAAACCTGTTTGGTTGCGGCTCGTCCGCGTTGTGAGAGGAGAGGTTAATCATTAAGTTTTGTTGTCAAAAATCACCAGACCAAAAAGCAAAATTCAAGCCGCAAAATCGGCTGCCTATTCTTGCGTAAAATCGATCGTTTCGCAGCCGATCTCAGCGGTGAGATGAGGTAAAAATACCGCAACTGTGGTTTTCAGGTGACGATTATTGAAGCGGAAAGGCGGGATAAAATTGAAAGCACTTAACGAAGTGAAGCTTGAAAGGCAACCCAATTATCTGAAAAAGTTTTTGAAGCAATCACATAAAATCTTTCCTTTCGATGCTGTATTGCAGCATCTTTTGAATGAAGTTTTTCCTGTGTATTCCGCAGCGCCGGGCCGCTTCGGAGATATTGCCTTGGGTTTCCTGCAGACGCACGCACAAAAATTCCCGCTCGAATTTTTCCACAAGCTTTTGCTTGGCGACGTTGAAATTGATCTCGGTGGATTGAGCGGTGGAATGAATAACCGGCGCAGCAATCGGGATCGACAGATCGTCAACGTGGATCGTTTGGCCTTCGCAGAGCACGACGGCGCGCTGGACGATATTTTCCAGCTCGCGCACGTTGCCGGGAAAAGAATAATCCGCCAGCAAATCCATTGCCTCTTGGCTAAAACCGCGAACGGATTTATTCAACTGTTTGGCGCTTCGTTCCAGAAAGTAGTCGGCGAGCACGAGAATATCGCCGCCGCGCTCCCGCAACGGCGGCAATTTCAGCTCGAGCACATTGAGACGATAATACAAATCCTGGCGAAATTTGCCTTGCTCCACAAGCATTGGCAACTCGCGGTTCGTAGCCGCAATAATGCGAACATTGGCGTGGCGCACCGTCACCGAGCCGACCGGCGCGTATTCGCCGGACTGCAGAAAGCGCAACAGCTTTGCTTGCAACGCCGGGCTGGTCTCAGAGATTTCATCCAAAAAGAGCGTTCCCTGCTCCGCCGATTCGACCCAACCGAGTTTGCGGCGGTCGGCGCCGGTGAACGCGCCCTTTTCATAGCCGAACAGCTCGGATTCCAAAAGATTTTCCGGCAGTGCCGCACAATTCAGCGCGACAAACTCCTGGTTTCGCCGCGAGCTTTGCCGGTGCAACGCGCGCGCCACCAGCTCTTTGCCGGTGCCGGTTTCGCCGGTGAGCAAAACCGGCACGTTGCTGTCCGAGGCTTTGAGCATGAGCCGGAAGAGCTGCAGCATCGCTGCACTGCGGCCAACCAGCGAGCCGTAGCCTTGGTGCTCCGCCAGCTCTTTTTGCAGCTCGCGCTGCCGCTTCATCAAACTGCGGCGCTCCAGCGCATTTTTTACGGCAACCGCGATCAGCTCGCTAAACTCGTTCAGCAATTTTCCTGTTTCTTCGTCAAAGACGCCGGAAAAAGTGCGATTGTCAATGTAGATGACGCCGAGAATTTCATTGCCGGCGCGCAACGGAGCGCAAGCTACGGAGAGCAGGTGCAGGCGCGCGACGCTGGTGCTGGCGCTCACGCTCGGCGAGCCCAGCGCATCTTTATACACGACGTGCCGGCCGGTTTCTACTACCGACTGCATGATCGTCTTGCTCACCTGGAGCTCGGCCTCGGCGACATCTTTTTTATCAATGTCGCGGGCCGTTTCAACCTTCAGGTCGCCGTCTTGATCATAAACCAAAATGATGCCGTGTTGCGCCCGGGTCAACTCAACGACTTTGTCCATGGCCAAGGGCAACAGCTTGTCGATATCGGTTTCGGCGCCGAGTATTTTGCCGATCTCGAAAAGGGCTTTGTAGTTTGACATCGCGCCACCTTTTAAAAAAGCCATTGCGAAAATTTTTTGCCGAACCGCTAATTCCCACGAATACACGCTAATTTTTATTCGCGTGACTTTGTGTCACTTCGCGGTTGCTGGATATGGGAGAATATCTCATTTTTTAGCAAAAAATCAAGTAAAAAAGCATTTGCTTTTTATCGCATTCTTTTTATACTGAGCATGGGTGAAGAAAACGGCAAAAGGCAAAAAGAAAAAAGCAATCATGTCAGTCCAGAAAAATATCGAACGGTTACGGAGCTTGAAAGAGAAAGCCCGGCTCGGCGGCGGTGAAGAGCGTATCAAGCAACAGCACGAGAAAGGCAAGCTCACCGCGCGCGAGCGGATCGATCTGCTATTGGATGAAGGCAGTTTTCAAGAGCTGGACATGCTGGTGCAGCATCGCAGCCGTGACTTCGGGTTGGAGAAGCAGAAATTTCTCGGCGACGGCGTGATCACCGGCTATG
>JBOHQZ010001120.1:0-2372 GCA_050732275.1 bacterium | reverse complement strand
ATCCTGCTCGCCGGGCAACTCTTTAAAACGCCGGATGAGCTGAAAGTAACCGCTTACACGCACTTGGTCAAAATGTTCCCACGTGGCGCCGCTGACCGGGGTGGTCTCGAAATGAATGCTCTCCGAAACTTGAAACAGGCGGCGTAGCGTATCCCGATCGGCGCGGCGGGATTCCGAACCGACGCGGATGAAAAAATCCAGGCGGTCGCCGTCGCGTAATGCATAGGGTTTGTTTGCCCCGCTTTCCACACTGATGATGGCGACACGTTGGCCTGGCTCGATTTCTATTTCTTCGTAATACGGGATAATCTGTGGCGTCACTCGTCCGGAAACGGCGTTCATCACCCACTCTTCCAACTGCGGGCGTGTGATTCCTGAAATAGCGCCATTTGCCTCAATGCCAAGCAAGACACGGCCGCCTTTGAAATTTGCGAACGCGACGATTTCTTTGGCGAGCTGCTCGGGGCGAATGTCGTCACGTTTGAACTCGACGCCCGAATTTTCCCCATTGGTGATCATTTCGAGCAATTGACTTCGAGTCATAGCATAAATCCGTCACGTTTCGTTGAAAATACGACAAGCGACAAGCATCCAGCATCCAAAACTTATCTGTCAAACTCTCGCAATTCACGTTCCAACCGCTCAGTATATTGATCAGAAACCGGTTTTTGCTCGGCACGTTTCTGCGCCGCAGTCTGGAGTTGGTTTGAACGATGTGCTTGCTGTTTCCATCCGGAAATCACTTTGGCGACGATGAAGCCGCCAACAACCAAAGCGACGAAAGGCAAAATCCACGCGGTGAGGTTGAAGCCTTCTTTGGTTGGCGCGGCGAGAATGCGCTCGCCGTATTTGACAACCATGGCTTGCAGGACTTCAGGTTTGCGCTTGCCGGTTTCCAACATGGAACCAACCTCTTTGCTGATCGCGCGCGATTCGCTGCAGGTCATGCCGCCGAGGCAGCCTTGAATGGTCATGCCGCAGCCGCAAAAACACGCCAGCTCGCTTTGAATTTCGGTCTGCAGCGAGCGCGTTGGCGGCGCTGGCTCGGTTTGCGCCGTTAATAAATTTGCCAGCAGCAGGAAAAAAAATAACGCGAAAATCTTTTTCATCGATATGACCTCAAATGTTGTATTTGTCAAGTCGCATAAACACAGACCGGCGGTCTGTGCCACGTTTTTATTGCTGCCACCACGGCTGCGACGGCATGCCGACGCCGAATTTATAAACCAGCTCGCCGCCATAATAGGCCGTAGCCCCAAGAATCAAAATTCCAAAGGCCGCCAACGTGATATAAAAAATGCGCCACTGCTCGAAGAATTTGCCATTTCTCAAAAAACGCCACAAAAACAAAATTGCAAACACACCGAGTGTCACAAACGCCAGCGTCTCGTGACGCTCGACAGTTTCGTGTATAGCCGGAAATTGCGGCACGCTTCCTTCAGCCAGCAAACCCGAAACGACGGCGGCAATTCCTGCCAGCACACCCAATGCCAAATTCCATTTTGCGACTTTTTCAAAAACCTCTTTCTTCCTCCAATATGCAACCACATCAAAAAATACCGACGCCATCAACAGCGCGATCGGGAAATGCACGACGAGCGGATGCGGATTGGGTGGCATGGGCTGGTTATTTGTTGCTGGTCGCTCGTGCTGATTACTGGTTTCTGAGTTATGCTTTTTCGTTATCGGATGTGCCGCGGCGCTTTTCTATAGCGCCTGCTTAACTTTTGGGGTTTTCGCCACCGCTGCCTGGCTGGCTTGTCTTCTCGCACGAATGATCAAGATTCCTGTGATGATCATGGCGATGCTGATTATTTGCGCCATGGTCATCCATCCAAAGGCGAGCTTGGGGGTAGTTCGCCAAAACTCGGTGATAAAGCGCTCGACGCCGGCGGCGATGAAATACATTCCGAACAAAGTTCCGGCCGGAAATTGCCGGTTGCGGAGTCGCCAAATAATGGCGAAAAACGTCATCGCCAAAATGATGTCGTACAGCGGCGTCGGATGGACGGCAATATCATCCGGCACAGACAGGCCGGGGTGCATTTGGCGATAAAGCTCTTGCAGTTTTTCATTATTCAACGTCGGCACGACGCCTTTCGGGAAGCGCATGGCCCACGGCAAATCCGAAGGCGGGCCGTAGTCGCCGTCAGCCGCCAAGAGACAGCCCATGCGCCCGAAGGAATTGCCGACCAACAACAAAGGCCCGACGATATCTACCGTTTTCCAGAAAGGGGCGTGATGGTACCGGATGACCCATAGCACAGCCAAAACGCCGCCAAAGAAGCCGCCGTACCATACCAAGCCGGCGCCGCTGAAAATATACTCGCCCGGCGCCCGCAAAAAATCGTTCCAATGCTCGATGATATAAT
>JBOHQZ010001119.1:0-2372 GCA_050732275.1 bacterium | reverse complement strand
CGCGGAAAGTAACGATCTATTCTTTTGAAGTGCTCGAGGTGGCGCTGCCGGAAATCCGATTTCAGGTCACGTGTTCTCGTGGCACTTACGTTCGGGCGCTCGCGCGTGATCTCGGCAAAGATTTGGGCTGTGGCGCGTTTCTCAAAACATTGCGCCGAACGCGCGTCGGCCAATATGCCGCCGGTTCGGCAATGAGCGTCGAGCAATTCGCAAAGCAGCTTATCGACTGATTATGGCCACTCAGCTTTATCGCAGCCTAGAACAAGTACAACACGACCCTCGCAGCGTCATTACGGTGGGAACTTTTGACGGTTTGCACTGTGGCCATCAAGCGATTCTTGCTGAATTAAAACAAAAAGCGCGCGCCCGGCAAGGCAGCACGACGGTCGTCACCTTTGATCCGCATCCGCAAGTGGTTTTGCAGCGTCCGGACAAGCCGCCGGTGCAAATTCTGACGACCATTGAAGAGAAAATCGTGCTGCTACGGGAAGCAGATATCGATCGCCTCGTCGTTATTTCATTTACGCTGCAATTCTCGCGAACGCCTTCGGAGACTTTTGTGCGCGAGATTCTCTGGCAGCGCCTCGGCATGCAGGCGGTCGTCATCGGCCACGATCACGGCTTCGGCAAAAATCGCGAAGGCGACTTTGCCACGCTGGAACGGATAGGCAAAGAGTTGAATTTTTCCGTTTATGAGGTGCCGCCTTATGAAATGAACGGCGTGACGCTTAGCAGCACGCGCGTGCGCGAAGCGTTGCTGGATGGCGAAGTGGAAAAAGCCTCGCGTTATCTTGGCCGGCCTTACAGTTTGAGCGGTGCCGTCGCTGCTGGCGATGGCCGCGGTAAAACGTTGGGATTCCCGACCGCGAATGTGGCGCCTGGCGATGACAAAAAGCTGGTGCCGGCGAATGGCGTGTACGCCGTTTGGGTTGAAAGTGAAAAGCTAAAAACAAAATACCCCGGCATGATGAATATCGGTTATCGTCCGACGTTTGGAAAGACGACACGTGTGCTCGAAGTGCATGTGCTTGATTTTTCCGGCGATTTGTACGGCGCTAATTTGACGATTCATTTTGTCGCCAAACTACGGAATGAGCAAAAATTCGAATCATCGCAGGCGTTGATGGCGCAATTGCAGCAGGATAAAGCGGCGAGTTACCAAATTCTGGGAAGGGGGTCGGGGAGGCTGGTGTGAGCATTGAAAATGTCATTCCGGAGGAATCTTTTTTTCAATTCAAAAAATGATCGTTGCTACAAAAAAATTCTTTCGAGGTGAGATTTAAGGAATAGATTGAAGTTAATGATATGATACAACCTTTGTGAGATATTGGCCGTCTGAATTAAATTGGGGCGCTTGGTTTTGCGTCCTGACCAAAACGAATCCTAAACATTTTTGGAGTCAAGTTATGCCTTTAACATTAGCTGAAACCTCCCAATGGGTCAAAAAGTACGGCGCCAGCGAGAAGGATAGCGGCAAACCCGAAGTGCAAATCGCTTTGCTGACGGCGCGCATCAACAGCCTTACCGGCCATTTCGACAAAAATCCCAAAGACCACCATTCTCGTCGCGGACTGTTGAAAATGGTCGGCCAGCGCCGCCGCCTGTTGGATTATCTCGTGAAAACGGATATCAAACGTTATCGCGCCATCATCGCAGATCTCAACATTCGCCGGTAAGAAGTGAAACGGAAAGACGTGAAACGTAACACGTAAATTGTAAAACGTAAGACGTAACGTGTGAAGAGATTTTTACGCATTACGTTTTACTCATTACGCCTCATACCAATTAAATCAGTTTAACGGAGGAGAATAGAAGTGATTCAGGTTCAAAATCTAACCCGTTATTATGGACGAACTCCGGCCATTGAGGATGTCTCCTTTGAAACGGAAAAAGGAGAAATCCTCGGTTTTCTCGGGCCGAACGCGGCAGGCAAGACGACCACCATGCGGATTTTGACCTGCTACATGCCGGCCACGAGTGGCATGGCCAAAGTTGCCGGCTATGATGTTTTTACCCAATCCATGGAAGTCCGCAAACGTATCGGTTACTTGCCGGAACAGCCGCCGGTTTACATGGATATGAGCGTCAAATCCTATCTAAGCTTCGTCGCCAAAATCAAAGGCGTGGATAGCCGCGATCGCAAGAGCCGGATCAACGAGGTGATGGAAAAGACCGCGATTGCCGATGTGCAAGACCGGGTGATCCGCAAGCTCTCGAAAGGTTACAAGCAGCGCGTCGGTTTGGCGCAGGCTTTGGTACACAATCCCGACGTGCTGGTTCTCGACGAGCCGACCGTCGGCCTCGATCCGAACCAAATCAAGGAAGTGCGCGGCCTGATCAAGAGCCTGGCTGGCAATCATACGATCATTCTC
>JBOHQZ010001118.1:0-2372 GCA_050732275.1 bacterium | reverse complement strand
ATCGCTTTCCCTCAAGCCGAGGCCTGGCACAAAACCAACTACCCAAACACACGAACCAGAATTCTTGCGCTCAAAATCGATTTGGGCGGACATCTCTTTGCAGCGAGCTTGGGCAGCGGCGTCTGGCGCTCCACGGACAACGGCGAAACCTGGTCCGACTTCAATAGCGGCTTGCCCCGCAAGGCGGGGTTCATTCTCTTGTCATCAATAATAGGACGGACAAAATTTTTGCCGGAACCACTGACGGTCTGTTCGCCGCTGAGTTGAAAACACAAATCTTTTCCTCAAATATCGTAAGGGCGATGGGCAAATTGTTGCGAAGAAAGACAGCGTTGCTAATAACCCTGATGCCGGCCAGCTTGGGAAGAAAGGAGTTCCTTCAACTTCAAAACCACAAGTATAAATCGGCGACAACGACGCTGTCCATCACGAAGATTGATTAAGGCGATAAGAGGGCCAAATAGGGGAACCTCATACCGATACATGGCTTTTATTCCTCCCTCACCGGGATTGTTGCCCAGGCGCAAAAGCGTTTATTGCGTTCAAAGGACTCCAAGAATATCACAAGGAACTTCTTTCGTTGCATTATTCAGATTTTGTGCTATATTTAATTTGAGGATACTCATAATTTTTTCATGATCTGCGCAATCCTGCGGACGCAGCCCGTGCAATCCGTTGTTGACGAAATTCCATGTTCGCCTTTGAGCGCTTAGCCGAAGAAAAAATTCGCGAGGCCATCGCTGCCGGCGAGTTCGAGCATTTGCCCGGCAAGGGCAAGCCTTTGTCTTTGGACGATTACTTCAGCGTTCGTTCCGAAGAACGGATGGCTTATGGGGTTTTGAAAAATGGCGGCTTTCTGCCGGAGCATTTGCAACTACGCAAAGATTTGGAAATTTGTTTGCACGAGCTTGAGCATTGTTGGGAGCATTGCCGCCGGCGCTTGGGCAAGCTGCTGGCGCTTTGGCGTGAGGCCGCGAATAATGCTGATGAGCCGCCACGAAAAAGCCGGCGGTTTTTCACGCTCCGGCTGGAGAAATCCTGGGAACAAAACACCGCGTCAGGGCGTGGGAAAAGAGTGGCCGCCGTTGTGGCAAAGCCGGATCGGCAAACGCTGCACATCAAGCAATTGCACCGTGCTTATCTGGACGACAGGTTCTGGCTGCGCCGGCACATCAGCGAGCTGGCCAACCGCGCCGATGAAATTGCCCAACGCGTACACAAAGCGTTGGTCGAAAAAGAGATTCGCGATCAACGGCCACTTGTTTTTTTGCTCGGCGGTCCGGGCGTTTCGGCAAAAAATATTTTGGCGCAATTTGATCGTGAATTTCCCGATGCGCCGCCAAGGGCCATGCCTTGAGAGAGTGATCGTGGAGCGCCCCAGCTCAAATCTGCTCGCGTGTTGGCGCGATAATCCGAGCGTGGCGGTTCTTACCGGCGCCGGCATCTCCGCGGCAAGCGGCTTGCCCACTTTTCGCGGCGCCGGCGGCTGGTGGAAAAAATATCGCGCCGAAGATCTGGCGACGCCCGAAGCGTTTCAAAAAGATCCCCGGCGTGTGTGGGAATGGTACAATCATCGCCGTGATCTCGTTCGCCGGCACGCGCCGAACCCGGGCCATTTTGCGCTGGCGCGCTTCGAACCGCTCTGCAAAACGTTCGCGCTCATCACGCAAAATGTGGACGGCTATCATCAGCGCGCCGGCAGCGCCAACGTCAGCGAGTTGCATGGCAATATTATGAAGAGCCGGTGCAGCGCTTGCAGCCGCGTGTGTGAGGCCGGGGCCGAAGATTGGAAAGACGGACTGCCCTATTGTTCTTGCGGCGCGCTGTATCGCCCCGGCGTGGTTTGGTTCGGCGAAACGCTCCCGGCCGCAACTTTGCAAGACGCTTTTATTGCTGCTGAAAATTGCCAGATCTTTTTTGCGATTGGCACTTCTTCAGTGGTGTATCCTGCCGCGGCGTTGTCACAAATGGCACTCGAGCACGGCGCTTACGTCGTCGAAATCAACGACGAGGCGACGCCGTTAACGCCGCATGCGAGCGAATTTTTAAAGGGACGGGCGGGTGAAATTTTGCCCGCGCTCGTCAAATTTTTTCAATCAGGTGACAAGATGAAGCCGTTGTCAACTCGTCCGCGATCTGCTTTTTGGCAAATTGCCATACTTGCCGCAACGATTTTATCCCTGCAAGGCTGCGGCGCTTATTTCAATACATTTTACAATACCAAAAAGCTTTACAAAGAAGCGCTCGAAGAACAAAAGCGCCGCGGCGCTGACAACAAACCGACTTCGATGGAGATTCAAAAATACGATAAGGCCATCGAGAAAGGCTCGAAGCTGTTGCAGCTTCATCCAAAATCGCGCTACGTCGATGAT
>JBOHQZ010001117.1:0-2375 GCA_050732275.1 bacterium | reverse complement strand
TAGACCCGCCAAATCTGCTAAGAGACGACGGCACAAGAACAAATTGGTTTTCAGCGTGCGGTCGAGAATGGCGGCGGCTCCCAGAAAAATGAGCATCAAGCCGGTATACTCTTTTCCACCCGCAAAAGCGAAAGCGCCGAGCAGAGGCAAGATATAAAAGGCGCGGCGAACATATCGCATTGTCACAAGATTTTTGTCAGAGAAATGAAACGCGATCGTTTCCCAAACAAACAGACTGGCGAAAGGCACAGTAACGAAAAACAACCATTCTTCCAGCGGCAATTTCATCAAGCGGAAATCCAAAGTGTAACGCTCGTTGAACCACCAATGCCTGCTCGTCACCAAGGCATCCCAAATAATATATGGCACGGCGGCGATGAAAATGGCGGGAAAAGCGTAGCGCCATTTGGCGACGAACCGAATCTGCTTCTCGAAACTCATGATGAGCGGCCCGATGACGATGAGCAGATTCAAGAGCAGGTACTCAAACTTCACTTGAGCGCCAGCCTCGTGTTGATCTCCACGAGCTTTCGCCGCTCTTCGTCGTCAAGCTTGATTTTTTCGACGATGAATTTGATGACGTTGGCGATGATTTTTTGATCGTAATTGCGCGCATTTTCCGGCAACAACCGCACGATGGCGCGCAAGTGGCGTTGGGCGTCATCTTTGCGGCCAAAAAACTTGGGCAAATAATAGCACGTCACGCCATGGATGAAGAGCGATTCAATGTCATCAGGATTTTGGGCGAGGCCGTCGTCCATGAGGCGCAGGCCGCGCTTGGCCAATTTCCATTTGTCGTGCGGCCAAAAAGCAAATTTGGCTTTGACGGCGACGAGCGAGCCGATGTACGTTTGGGCGCGGCCCTGCAAGCTGAGATCGCTCCGCCCGATCAAATCAAACATTTCAATCGCGGCGCTGATTTTGTTTTTGTCTTTGACGCTTTCATAATAAAGAAGACGAGCGTTGCCCAGAAGGCTATCTGCTTCGAAGGCTAGCGCCGGAGCGGCAAGCAGCGACACCACCATCGCTAAAAGGACAGTCTTCCAACCCAGTGCAGTCGGCTGGAAGACAGCGGTGACATTGTCTTGATGCACAAAGTTTTCCTTGGTTGAGGCCAAACGTTGTAATGCTATTACTCTCGAAAAATTATAGCGTCCGTGAAGATTTTAAATTGTCAATTGATAATTAACAATTGTCAATTGACAATTCTCTTGGTCGCGGCTTAAAAGCCGCGTTACGGTGTGGCTACCGGTTCTTCCAACTCACGCCCAGCCGGCTTTTTGATTTCAAAAGTAGCGAGTTTCTTCACCCAATAATCGCGCTTGTGTTCGCGCACCGGATTGAAGACTTTTTCCTCGCCGTTGGCGACGACTTTAAATTCTTTAGTAATGTGCAAATCCCGATTGGCATTGTGCAGGCACATGGACATCGGGCCGTCCGGCGTCATCACCATGAACGCACAGTTGTCGATGCGCTCGGGATCGAGACATTCCGCGTGCATGAAGTTGTGAATGAAGAAGCTTAGCTTGTAAATTTTAAAACGGCTCCTGATCAAATCCCATTTCATCCGCCAGAGGTGAACGAGCAGAAACGGCAAGCCCTTCAAAAGAATGCGCGGGTGCTTGAGCACGTGCAACACCGCGGTTTTGACCGCCTTCTTCGGATTGCCGCGATCGAGGCCGACACCTTCGAATTCGTTATAAAGCTTGTTGATGATGTCCGGATCCCACCAGAGATCATAAGCGTTGCGGTTACACACGAAAGAATAGCCAATGCGATTGCAGCTCGGATGGCCGATGTCCACCACGTCGAAGTTGATGGGCCGGCCAAGTGTTTCATCGATAATACGTATAATGTTACGCGGCTCGATGTCATCGGGGCGTCCGTGCAGCACGCCGCGTCCGGTGTCGGCCTGCAATTGGAAACTGCACATGCCGACGCCATCGGCGTTGTCGCGGAAAAAGCGCACGAGCATCGGCAGCTCGTGGAAGTTCGTGCTGCACAGCGTGGTGTTGAAAATCACCGCGATACCGAGGCCGCGCGCCCGCTCGATATATTCCTGGCGAATGACGTTCAACTCTTCCTCGGATTGATAATATTCTTTGTTGGGTTTGCGCAACTGCTGCGTCATATCGACGTGAAAGGCGACGTCGCACAGGCCGGCAGCCGCGAGCTTTTGCAGCAACGCCCGCGTGGCTTTGATGCCGTTGGTGAGCAGCGCTGGCTGCAGCGTGCATGACGAGGCGTACCGCACGATCTCGATCAGCTCGTCTTCTTGGCGCAACGTCGGATCGCCGCCGGTTATTTGCACGGGCGAGTTCGGGCCATAAATATAGAGTATCTCATCAAGCCGCCGTTTGACTTCTTCCATCGGA
>JBOHQZ010001116.1:0-2378 GCA_050732275.1 bacterium | reverse complement strand
ACCGACGCCAAGCTCACCTCGAGCTTCTCCGCGGCTTGCTCGAGATTGAGTAAGCCGCGCTTGACGTAGTCCTGCGGCGAAAAAACCGGAATCTGATTTTTCTTGCGCAGCGCGGCGATTGCGGCCGTCGTCCAATTTTTATCTTTCATGTCGCTGATCCGAGCACGATTGAGTGTGCGCGCGATTTGTTGATCGTCGCATCGCAACGCCAGTTGTTGAATCAGCGCCACGAGTTGCTGGTGTTCTTTGACATCCATCGCCCGCGCGCGCCCGCCACCGTGAAATTCAAACACGGTGTGAACACCGCCGTGCCAGTGGATCGTGGCTTCCATTTTCCCCGGCGCCAGCGCTTTCACCCACACGGCTTTAACCAACAGCCGCACCAAACGCGTTTTCGTTTGGTTGCTCGTCTCGGGATGTTGCCACACTTGACTCAGATCGCGCGCCAGCTCCAACAACCGCGCGCGTTCTTGTTCCGTCAACGGTTGGTGTTGCCTCTGCGCGTGCTGGTATTGGCTTTTGACAACCTCAACTTGTTCCAAAGCCTTTTGCCAGCGCGAAGCCAGCGTGTGATAAACCAAATGGTTCTCCGGTTCGGTGGCGTTGAATTGCCGTTCGAGGCGCTGCGCTTCGTATTCCGCTTGTTGCAACGCCAAGTACAACGCCGCGGTTTTATCTTGTTGTGCTTGCGCCAGCTTTTCTTCCGCCAGCACCGCGGCTTCAATCGCCACCGGCTTCACTGCTGCCAGAAGTTGTTCGGCGATGATCGCTTCCAGCGCGGCGCTACGCAAACGCACACAACTTTTGGCCGAGGGCGTTTTTTGATTGCGCGGGCAAAAATAATACGCCCCGCTCTCGCCATGATTGTAATGCACGCGCAACTTGCGGCTGCAATGGCTGCAGTAAATCAAACCGGCGAGCAAACTCGAACCTTCACGCGCCGCGCCGTGAACCATCGGGCTTCTCCTTTGCGTGTTCTCCGCGATGCGTTTTTGATTGCGCTCAAACTGCTCCGCACTAATATAACTCTCAAAGAGGTTACGAACCAACACCGGATTGTCGGCCGCGGTGACGCGATGGCCGCGCGTTTTCACCAGCCGATCATCAACCATTCGCACGCGGGTTTTGGTGCGCGGATACCTGTAAATGCCCGCATAGAGCGGATTGGTGAAGAGGCGATTGAGCGCGGAATACGTCGGCACGCGCCACACCAGGCCGACGCCGTGCTTGTATTCGCGCAGCGGAATTTCGAGGACGTGGCGATGGCACCATTGATGCACGCGGCGAATGCTGCCAAGTTCCTCGAATTGGCGAAAGAGCGTGCGAATCACGTGCTGCACGCGTTGATTCGGATCAAGCTCGAGACGATCATCGTCCGTGCGAATAAAACCCGGCGGCAGATTATGAAACAGCTGGCCGCGCGCTGCTTTGTTTTGAATCGCCGCGTGCGCCAGCGTGCGCAGCTGATGAACTTCATATTCGCTGATGCTGGATTTCATGCCCAACCACAGCCGATCGCTGGGAAGGTTCGGATCATAAATGCCGTCGCTATCGATGATCAGCGCGTTGGCCACCGAACACGCTTCCAAAATCTGATGCCATTCCCGGCCGTTGCGCGCCAGGCGCGAGGCGGTCAACACCAAAATGGCGCCGATCTGGCCCTCGCGCAATTGACGCAGCAGTTGCTCGAAGCCCGGACGTTTTTTCACGCCAGTGGCGGTGAGGCCCAGATCCTCATCACACAGCACAGTTTGGGCTTCGCTCCAGCCGAGCGCAAGTGCGCGCTGCCGCAAGCGGTATTGCAAATGCTGGCTCTCGAGATGATGGCGCACTTGATTGAGCGACGATTGTCGCACGTAGATGAAAATGATTTTCATCAAGTGTTCGGGCTTAATGACACCGGACATGGTTGAGCTCCGATTTTTTTGGTTGCCGTTCTGCCTCGAGGATTTGTAGGAAGAGTGAAGCCAAAACTTCCAGAACCGCCGCCGTGGTTTCGCCAAGAACCACAATCGGATTCGTTTCCGGAAGGGCTTCGCCAAACAAACCCAGTTGATGGTTGGTGAAAGCGTTTTTGTTCATCACATGCTCCGCGGTTGGAATGATTCGCTACCGCAAGCAAGATGAGCAAACGCGTGCTAAGTTGCGAGTGCATCGAGAAACTGTCGTAGTTGACGTAACGTCGCGAGCGAACAGACTGGTACCTCGCAAACCACGCAATCACGGCAAACGTTTTCATCAGTCATCCAGGCCGGAATCAACACTCGAGAATTGTCAAAGAGCGCAATCAAATAAAATGTTTCTGCACTGCATTTGTACGACAAAAAAACTTCCACCTCTTCGCCATGCCGCGGATGCGGGCGATAATGAATTCTCAC
>JBOHQZ010001115.1:0-2381 GCA_050732275.1 bacterium | reverse complement strand
GGCGCCAAGGTGGCAAACGGGCTTTATCTCATTCGTCTGCGCGCCTCGTTTGTTGAACGCACTCGCAAGATTTTAGTCTTGAGATAAGCTAATTTTTACCGGAAGGGACGGCCTTATGAAAACAAGTTTTGGCAGTGCCTGCCTGATCCTGCTGTTTATCACGCCGGCTGCGGCGGAAGACAAATTCGGTTTGGCGCTGAAAGTCGGGCCCAGTTTTTCCAACATGCTCGTGCGCGAAAAGAGCACCAATCTGATCGTCAATACCGACATGCGCATCAAGCCGAGCTATTTTCTGGAAGCGGAGGTTGTTATCACCAAGCATATCAGCTACATCGTCGGCTTTCAGTATCTCATACACGCCTATTCCGGACATTCCGCCGACAGCGTTGGTACGTATGAATACACTCGCCGCACCAAATTTTTGAGCATCCCCAACAAGATTCGCGTGTTTTTTCATCATCGCAAGCTGCAATCCTTTCTGTCTTTCGGGGTAAACGCCGAAACCCTGCTCTCCGCCCGATTTTACCAAAACTATGATGATCCGACCATCCTCAATTATGAAGAGAACAACAAGGTTTTCTACAGTGATATAACTTTTACGCCGGAGTTTGACGCCGGTTTGCGCCTGCCGCTGGCCGGATTTTTTCTGACGCTCGAGGCCACTTATGCGCACGGCACGGAAACCATCAACAATCCGGATTTCGAATATCTGGCAACACATACACGCAAGATTCGGGATTTTCGTTTTATGTTCGGTATTTCGCGCTATTTCTTTTAAAGCCGCCGGCAATGCCTCATAGATGAACTTTCCAACAATATGTCATGCTGGAAGCATCTTGTTCATTTCAAGCACTGTGCTCAATATTAACCAAGATTCCTTCGGGATGGCCCCGCCGCGGCGGGGTTACTTGCTGAACGAACCTCGACTATTTTATCGAGAGAGAAGGCGCAAATTGATAAACAGAAAAAAATTTTGCAACCTCGGCCGGGACTTTTTGCTTTTCACGCGTAGTTTTCTTCGGGATTGCCGTGCCCTCCAGGTGCTGCTTACCATCTTGCTCGTCGCTGCGTGCGGAGAGCAACAACAGCAGATCATCGTCTACTCACCGCACGGCAAAGAGCTGCTCGAAGATTTTGCCAGCCGCTTCGAGCAGGCCAATCCTGGCGTGAACGTCGAGTGGCTCGACATGGGCTCGCAAAATGTTCTCGACCGTCTACGTTCGGAGAAAGCCAATCCGCAAGCGGATATTTGGTGGGGCGCGCCTTCGCCGCTGTTCATGCAAGCGGCTGCCGAGGGCCTGCTGGAAGCTCATCGTCCAACTTGGGCCGGCCAGGTCGATTCCACTTATCACGATCCGCTTCATCGCTGGTATGGCACTTATCTCACGCCGGAAGTCATCATGTTCAATTCACAACAACTACCGAAAGAGCGGGCCCCGCAAGATTGGGATGATCTATTAGCTCCGCAATGGCAAGGCAAGATTGCGATTCGCGAGCCGCTCCCTTCCGGAACCATGCGCGCCATCTTTTTTGCGATGATCTATCGTTTTTATCACGACCACAATTCTCCGGCCGCAGGTTATGATTGGTTGCGCCGTCTCGATGCCAACACGAAAAGTTATTCCGGTGACCAGACCCTGCTTTATCTGGCATTAGCGCGCGGCGAAGCGATTTTGACGCTGTGGAATCTTCCGGATGTTTTGCTGCGACGTGAAAAGGACAACTATCCTTTTGACTACATCGTGCCCAAGAGCGGCACGCCGATGGTGCCGGAGGGTTTGGCCCTCGTCGCGCGGAAGCAGCCGGATCAAAATCGCGTCGAGCTGGCTCGCCAATTTTATGAATTTGTCACCACACCGGAATCTTTCATTTACGCTTCCAAGCAGTATTATCGCATTCCCACCCGCCGCGATTTGGATTTCTCGCAAATTCGTCCCGAGTTCAATCCGGCGCAATATCAAGCCATGCCGATGGATTGGCAGCTCTTTGCCGATAGCTCTGCCGTGTGGATGCAGTATTGGGATCAAAATATTCGCAACAAAGGCCGGCTCTCAGTAGCCAGTAAACAGTAGCAGTAGCAGTAGCAGTCGCAGTACAGTAACCAGTGACCAGTTATCAGTTTGCCCTTTGCATTTTGCCTTTTGCTTTTTTCTTCTTGCTTTTTTCAACCAGCCATGGCCAAGGTTCGTTTTGAAAATGTGCAAAAATTTTTCGGCGCGATGCCGGCGGTGCGCGAGTTGGCGCTCGAGATTCGCGAGGGCGAATTTTTCAGCATTCTCGGGCCGAGCGGCTGCGGCAAAACCACGACGCTGCGTATGGTCGCCGGCTTCGAGCTGCCGGATGCCGGCCGCATTTTTTTTGACGACGAAAACGTTACCACC
>JBOHQZ010001114.1:0-2382 GCA_050732275.1 bacterium | reverse complement strand
TGGCCAAGGCACCATGCTCAATACCAACGCGGACACCATCGCGGCGTCGCTTGCCGGCGCTTTGTGTACACATTATCACACGCGGCTGTTTTATTGCTTTGACAAAAAGGGAGTTCTCGCTTCGGCGACGGAAAGTACCGTCATCCCGCGCTTGACGCTGGCGCAATATCATGATCTGAAAGCGAAGGGTATTATCTCCAAAGGCATGCTGCCGAAACTCGAGCAGGCGTTTGGCGCATTACAGACAGGTGTTGCGGCGGTTGTTCTTTGCCATGCCTCGCAACTCCGGCTTGCCGTGCAGGGTGATCCTGCGGTGGGAACGACGCTGGCGTTATAGTTATAGTATTACCCTGAAAAAACTATAACAACCGCGAAGATTTTAAATTGTCAATTGATAATTAACAATTTTCAATTGACAATTCATTTTGGTTGCGGCAAGGGTCGCTCTACGAATGAAAGCTAAGGGGTTGCAACCGAATTTGAACAACCACCCAAGTAAAATCACAACTTGACTTTTGCGCGAAAGGTGTGTATCTTTGTGCCATTGAATTAGCCGCCGGATTGAAAACGATTTGGCATGAAAAAAAATCATACAGTCGCGTGAGGTTGCAAAAACATGTTGGCTACGGAAAAGACTGCTACGATCACCATTCAATCACCCAGCGCCTATCTAAACCGTGAATTGAGCTGGCTTAATTTTGCGAAGCGCGTGTTGGCCCTCGTCGAAGATTCAGAGGTGCCGCTGCTCGAGCGTGTCAAGTTTGCCGGCATCATGGGCATGCTGCACGACGAATTTTTCATGAAGCGCATGAGCGGCCTGAAACGCATGTTGAAACGAGGCGTGGAAAAGCCCTCCATGGATGGCCGCAAGCCGAGCGAGGAAATGGAAGCCTGCCGCAAAGAAATTCTCGGCCAGATCAGCGCCCTGTCACGAGTCATGAAAGAGGAGATTCGGCCGGGGTTGAAGAAAGTCGGCATTCCCATTTGGGATTACGCCGATCTCGATAAAAAGCAAAAAGAATATTTACACGAATACTTTAACTCCTCGGTGCTGCCGATCCTGACGCCGTTGGCGGTGGACGCGGAGCATCCCTTCCCGTTCATCAGCAACCTCGGCTTGAACTTGGCCGTGCAAGCGCCCGACAAAAAGAAAGGGCGCAAACGCTTCGTGCGCATCAAAGTGCCGAACAATCGGCCGCGCTGGATTCCTTTGCCGGATAAGGCCGGCTTTGTGCCGTTGGAGCAGGTCATCGCGGCCAATCTCGATCAGCTTTTTCCCAACTCCGATGCGGTCAAAACTTATTTGTTTCGCGTGACACGCGGGGCGGCAGGTGAAGAGGCCACGTTCTCGGATTATCCCGATGATGATCCGGATACGCCGCTGGCGCCGGGAAGCATCATCCGGCTCGTCACCGACGAATTGAAGGCGCGGCGCTTCGCCGGCGTGGTTCGGCTTCAGGTTGATGCGGAGATGCCGGAAAAACTGCAAAAATGGCTGGCCACGCAGCTCGATGTTCAAAGTGAGGACATTTATCCGACCGATCATTTTATCGGATTGCGCGATTTGGTTGAATTGAAAATGGAAGGCCGCGAGAATCTTTGTTACCCTCCGCATCAACCCGTCACCCATCCGCGGCTGCGCAACGTAAGCTCCAATAATTCGAAGCCGATCTTCGATGAGATAAAAAAGGGAGATATTCTTCTGCACCATCCTTATCACAGCTTCGATACTTCCGTGCTGACTTTTCTGCGCGCGGCAGCCGCCGATCCGGAGGTGTTGGCCATCAAGCTGACGATCTATCGCACCAGCAGCGATTCGCCGATCGTGCAAACGCTGGCCGAGGCGGCGCGCCGCGGCAAGCAGGTCGCCGTCGTCGTCGAAGTCACGGCGCGCTTTGATGAAGGGCCGAATATCGCGTGGGGGCAATTGTTGGAGAAGGAAGGAGTGCATGTGGCGTATGGCGTGCAGAAGCTGAAAACGCACATCAAGCTGGCTTTGGTGCTGCGCGAAGAGCGGGGCAAAATCCGCCGCTACATTCATGTCGGCACGGGCAACTATCACACCGGCACGGCGCGGCTTTACGAGGATCTCGGCGTGCTGACTTGCGATCCGGAGCTTTGCGATGACGCGGCGGCGTTGTTTAATGAATTGACCGGCGCTACGTCTTATGACAATTATCACAAAATGCTCGTCGCGCCCAAAAACATGCGTGAACGTTTCATCGAGCTGATCCACCGCGAGGCCGAGCATGCCAAAGCCGGCCGGCCTTGCGGCATACGCGCCAAGATGAATCAATTGCAGGATCAACAAATCATCCGCGAGTTGTACTTGGCGAGCCAAGCCGGCGTGCCGATCACGCTGAATGTGCGCGGGCTATGTTG